>JAFAWJ010001016.1 GCA_019242065.1 Chloroflexota bacterium | reverse complement strand
CTCGAGGATCTTCCGCGTCATGCGGCCCTCCTTGTGGTGAAGCGCGGCTGTGCGATTTCCTGCATGAAATCGAGCAAAGCCCGATTGTTCTGAGTTGCGTCGAACCGCCGTCGCGCGAGCTCATGGGCGGCGCGTCCCATCGTGGTGCGGCGTGGCGGATCGTTGACCAGCATCGTCAACGCCTGGCCAAGCGCGTGCATGTCGTCTGGTTGCACGATGAGCCCCGATTCGCCGTCATTCACCGCCTCAGCGAGCGCCCCAACACGTGTGGTCACCACGGGAAGAGCCGCGGCCGCGGCTTCCTCCAGGACGACCGCCAGACAATCGGCACGCGTTGGCAAGACGAAGACGTCGGCACTGGCAAACAGGTCGCGCAACGCGGTGCTGTTTGGTTGAAGGCCGTGGTACACAAACACATTCGGGCGAGGGGCCAGCGGAGTCTGCGTTGCGATGTGCAACTCGCAGCGCGTGCCCAGTGGACCTCGCATCAGGTCGAGCAGGAGTGGGCCGCCTTTTCTGTGAAAATCACCACCGACGAACAGCAGACGGACCTTGCGGCCATCTTGTGCCGCAGGTTCCGGGGACCGAGTACGTCCAATGTCGAAGTACACGCGCGGTGCGCCCGGTGCGACCACCCGAATGCGGTCTGGGTTTGTTCCATAGTCATCGATCAGCGATTTGCGCGCCCAATCGGACCACGTCACGAGCCCCCTCGCGGCCTGGAAGGCGCGCTGGTTGAGCTCAAACTTTTTCCGGTCGACAAAGCCTGTCCCCGCGGCGCGGTGTCCGTAGGACACGCCCACGCTGTCGTAATTGATGGGCGTCGCGTCTAGCGAAATCAGACTTGGCACACGTCGCATGAGGCTGATGCTGAACAGTGACGTCACCTGCGTGTGGAACAAGATCGCGTCTAGCGGACCAGCCGCCATCACACGGTCGAGAGCGCGGCGTGCCCGCCAGCTCGCGCGTACGGACCAGTTGCTTCGGAGCATCGGCACAAACCGAGCGGGCCCGGCGACCTCGAATGGAATCGGGATCCAGACCGGGGAGACATCGCTTTGCTGGTCGGCCACCTGTCGGAAGTTGCGGTAATGGGTGGCGTGGCCCAGCGCTTGTTCCATAATGAACGCCGCACGTAATGACGCTCTTTGCCGCCGAGGCTCTGCATTCATCGTAGACTGCATTCTGGCAGGCAGATCGACAGCGCCTGTTTCTCCAGGGTTGAGAGACGGTTGACTAGCCGCCTACCGATCGGGGAACTGGCCGATGGACTGGGTCAGCGCGTGCGGCGGGGTGGGTTCGCTCGTATCGCCCGCGCTCAACATCAGCACGCAGGTGAAGACAATGAGCGCCGCCGCGAGCATCGCCACCACGAGCGCTCCTGCCCGCATCGGGGGGAAGCGATCGTCAGCGTGCGGTTCCACGACCCGCGGCGGCATTGGGCCGCTACGTGCCGTCTGCGATCCTCGCTCGAGCCTGGCGGTACGCGCGTGGACCGGCGTCGTTGACCAGTCGCGTCGGCGCATTCGCGCACACTCCAGGTCATACTCGGCACGACGTCCGGCGTCCTTCAGGATTTCGTAGGCGGCATTGAGCCGGCGGATCTGGCGCTGTCCGACCAGGCCAATCTCACTCACACTCGTGTCCGGGTGATAGCTGCGAGCCAACGCGCGATACGCGGCCCGAATCACCTGCTGGCTGGCGTGCGGGCTGACCTCCAGCAGTTCGTACAAATCGTGCGTTTCGCGCCAGCGGTGATCATGCCCGGGCGTACCGTCTTCGCCGGAGGCGCGCTCATTCATGGTGTGGTCGGCACCACCACCATCTGACCTTCGGTCAGCCCGCTCACGATTTCGGCGCTTGTCGCGTTCGTGGTTCCGACCTGGACAGTCACGAACTTGCGCATGGTGCCGTTCAAGACTTCAACGGTCGTCTGATTCCCCAACGTGTGGAGCGCAGCCACCGGTACAACCAGCACGCCATCCTTGTCCTGGAGGTCTATCGTCGCCTCGACGGGCAAGCCGTAGTGGGGCGATTGCCCGTCCGGCCAATCCACCTGCAGGTCAGCCGACGCGGCAGTTGACCCATCTGCGGCGGCAGGCGTCACCGCGGTCACGTGACCGGTTATGGGTGTCGCCGATGCATTGCTGGTGTCCAACTCGATGGATGCCTGCTGACCGATGGTCGGCAGCGTGCCACTCGTGTCGTCAACGCTGACTCGGACGATCGGCGCGCCTGGCTCGGCCAGGACAACCAGCGCTTGATTGAGCGTGACG
>JAFAWJ010000912.1 GCA_019242065.1 Chloroflexota bacterium | reverse complement strand
AAAAATGGTGTGTGAATGGCGTGGTTGTAGATTTCGGTATGCGTCGCGTTCTAGCGAAGCTTGACACTGCCTATTAATGGCGGCTTTAGCGAAGCGACGACAGAAGTGATCTCGCCACCAATGGTGGTTTAGCGAAGCGCCGACAGTGCGGATCTCGTCAGTCCACGAACGCGTCAGCACCACTTCTGGTAGCGGTCTTTGATGAGCCCCAGTACCTCGTCGCCGGGGGTGTCCCACACTTTTTGATTGAAGATCTCCACCTCAATGGGCCCCGCGTACCTCGCCGCGTCGACAGCTTCGCGCAGCCTGCGGATCTCGACGAGACCGTCGCCCATCACCCCGCGCCCCAGCAGATGATCGGGCGGCGGCGCCAGCCAGTCGCTCACGTGGAAACCGACGATCGACCCGGCAGCGCGGCCAATCTCCGCGTACACCTCGGGATCCCACCACACGTGATACACATCCACCGCGACGCCAACCACCGGCGAGGCCAGCCGCGCGGCCATAGCATTGGCCTGCCCCAGGGTGACCACCACCGAGCGGTCGCCCGCGAACATCGGATGCAGCGGCTCGATCGCCAGCCGCACGCCGCGCACCTCGGCATACGGCATCAGCGCCGCGATACCGTCCTCGACCTGCCGTCGGGCGAGGTCGATGTCACGTGAAGCCGGCGGGCCGCCGACCAGCACCAGCACCGGCGCACCGACCTCGGCCGCCTCGTCCACAGCGCGGCGGTTGTCGTCGATGCGTGCCTGCCGTTCCGACTCGCTGGCAGCCGGAAAGAACCCGCCGCGACACAGGCTGGAGGCGCGCACGCCAGCGGATTCCAGGAGACTTCGGGTGCGAACAGCGCCCAGTTGCGCCAGCTTGTCGCGCCACACTCCGATCCAGCCGATCCCCGCCCGCGCGCAGCCGTCAATCGTCGCGGGCATGTCCCAGTGCTGGGTGGTGGCCTGGTTCAGGCTGAGCCGACCCAGGTCGGGCTCACTCACGCGCTGACGCCGGCCAATCCGAGCACCAGTCGCATCCGCCGCGCCGCCAGCTCCGGGTCGCGCAGCAGGCGCGCTCGATCGGCGAGGCGAAAGACCTGGCACAGGTCGACGATCGAACGCGCGCTCTCCTGTCCACCGATCATGCGGAAGTGGCTCTGGTGGCCATTGAGATAGGCCAGCAACACGACACTGGTCTTGTAGAAGCGCGTCGGCGCCCGAAAGATCTGCCGCGACAGCGCGACCGTGGGCTCGAAGATCCGCGTGTAGGCCGCGTCGTCGCCCGCGTCCAGGGCCGACAGTGCGGCCGCCGCCGCGGGAGCGATCGCATCGAAAATGCCGAGCAGCGCGTCACTGGCGCCCAGCTCGTCGCCCAGAATCAGCTCAGGATAGTTGAAATCGTCGCCGGTATACATGTGGACGCCGGCCGGCAGCTGGCGCCGGAGTGCGATCTCGCGCTGCTTGTCGAGCAGTGACACCTTGATGCCGTCGACGTGGCTGGCGTTGGCCGCCAGCACGTCCAGGCATGTGCGCGTGGCCGAATCCAGGTCGGTCGATCCCCAGTAGCCGGCCAGGGCCGGATCGAACATATCGCCGAGCCAGTGGATGATGGCCGGCTCGCGCAGCTGGCCGAGCACGCGCGCGTACACGTGCGCGTAGTCCTCCGGCCCACGGGCACTGGCCGCCAGTGCGCGGCTGGCCATCAGGATCACCCGCCCGCCCTGGCCCTCGACGAGCTCGCACTGTTCGAGATAGGCCTCGACGATTCTGTCCAGCGTGCACGGTCCCGCCTCGAGCTGGTCGGTGCCTGCTCCGCAGGCGATGCGCGCTGCCGCGCCGTACGCGCGCGCCTCGGCCAGCGATCGGCAGATCAGCTCGCGACTGGTCGGCCAGTCCAGCCCCATGCCGCGCTGCGCGGTGTCCATGGCCTCGGCCACCGACAGCCCGAGGTCCCACAGGTGGCGCCGATACGCCAGCGTCGCGTCCCAGTCGACCGCCGCCTGGAGCCAGGGGTCCGAGTCAGCCAGTGGATTGGCGACGACGTGCGCCGCGGCGAACGCCAGCCGGCCGCGCGGCGGTCTGGCGTGCGTCGGCCAGGGGGAGGCCTCACCCAGCTCATACGCTTCGAGCGAGCCGTTGGCGGTCGGCAGGTTGATGCGCGTGGCGGTGATCATCGCGTTCCCGCGGGTGCTTCCAGGGCAACCTCTTCCGGACGGACGTCGCGGCGTTCGGCCACGCTGCGGTATGCGGCCTGGATCAGGCGCTGGTTGACGACCGCGTCCTCCCAGGTCGGCAAGCCGGGTGTCGGCCGCCCGGCGGCGACGCCCTGCAGAAACAGCTCCAGCTGGACCTCGAACGGGTCGCGCCGCTCGACTTCGACCGACTGCCAGTCGTCGAGGGTTTCGGGCTGCAGCGCTCGCGCGTCGTAGCGAAACAACGGTGTATCCGCCTGGGTCTGCTGCCAGAGGCGCTGCAGGCTGAAGTACAGGCTGCCGTCCTCGCCGTCGATCTGGAAGGTCGGCACTTCCTCGTGTTTGCGGCGAACCCACGACGCGAAGCAGTTGCCGACCGCGCCATTGGCGAAGCGGATGCCGACGCTGGCCAGGTCCTCCACTTCGACGTCGAATGGCGTGCCATCGGCCTCGCGGCGCTGGGACCAGGCGATGCCCGGCACGGCATGCACGGACTCGATCGGGCCGACCAGGGTCCGCAGCAGGTCGAAGAAGTGGGCCATCATGTCTTCGACGATGCCCCCGCCGGCTTCTACCTTTTTGTAGAACCAGGTCGGGCGATTCAGGACGGTCTGGGGCACCATGTAGCCGAACAGCACGTTGGCGCTGAAGATGCGGCCAGCCACGCCGCCTGCGAGCAGCTCGCGCGCTTTGCGCGGCGCGGCGCCGAAGCGCATGTTCTGGATGACGCCATGCTGCACGCCGGCGGCGTTGGCGGCCTCGAGCAGCTGGACCGCTTCGTGGAGCTCGATGGTCAGCGGCTTTTCGGCAAAGACGTGCTTGTGGTTCGCGATGGCGCGCATGAGCGGCGCGAAGTGCAGATTGTTGGACAGGCAGTTGTCGACGACGCTGATATCGGGGGCATCGATGAGCTCGTCGAGAAGGGTGCTGGTGCGCTGCACGCCGTAACGCTGGGCGAGCTCCGCGACGCGCTGTGGGTTGCGACCATAGAGCGCGGGTTC
>JAFAWJ010000833.1 GCA_019242065.1 Chloroflexota bacterium | reverse complement strand
AGGCATCCGGCCCGCAAGTGCCGCCGTGGCATCGTTGACGATGCGCGCCGCTTCGACTGAGAGCGTCTGGTCGTCGGAGTACGGCGCCCAGCCGGCGGCCGGCGACAGCACCTGCACCCCGACGCCCGCGTCGTCCATCATCTGCAGGCGCGTTTGAATGTGCGCTTCGTCGTCGGTCACCGGCGAGTTTGGCCCCGAAAACCCGCCAGCCCGCCTCTGACCCGGCAGCCGGCCCAGGGCGTCCGCGTAGGCGCGCGGATGGTAATGCGCGTGGAGATCGACAATCATGCGTGCAGGGTACGGCGGCCCGTGGCGGGTGTGGCTTCAGTGTCCGAGGCGGTCCGAGTCCGCCGCCTGCGCCTCGCCCTGATCGAGCGCGGCAAGGGCGACGAGGTCCGCGTGCGAGAGCTCGAAGTCGAACAGATCGAGGTTCTGTTTGATCCGCTCCGCATTGCTGGAGCGCGCCACCGGCACGATGCCGAGACTGACGTTCCAGCGCAAGATGATTTGCGCCGGTGTGCGCCGATAGGTTTCGGCCAGCCGCACGATGAGCGGGTCGTCCAGCACTGAGGGCCCGAACCCGCCGAGCGGCGACCATGCCTCGGTCACAATGCCGTGGCGGGCGTGGAAGTCGCGGGCGGCGGAGCGGGCGATCCTGGGTGTCAGCTGAATCTGGTTCACTTCTGGCGTGACGCCCGTTGCGTCGACGATGCGCTGCAGGTGGGCCGGCTTGAAGTTGGAGGTGCCGATGGCCCGCACGCGACCGCTCTCACGCAGCTTGATCAGACCCTCCCAGGCCTGCACGTAGCGGTCGTGTGCGGGGTTTGGCCAGTGGATGAGCAGCAGGTCGATGTAGTCGACGCCGAGACGCTCGGCACTGCGCTGGAACGCTTCGGCCGCCAGATCGACGCCGTGCCAGCGCTTGTTGAACTTGGTGGTGATGAACACCTCCTCGCGGGCAACCGATGCCGCGCGCACGCCGCGGCCGACGCCCCGCTCGTTGGCGTAATTCTCGGCGGTGTCGATCAGACGGTAGCCGGCCTCGATCGCCAGTGCCACACACTTCTCGGCGAGTTGGTCGTCCATGGGCGATGTGCCGAATCCAACGGCGGGCAGGACCGCGCCATGCGGCAGAATGTGGTTGAAGGACGTGGTTGTCGTCAACGGTGATCCTTTCTCGGCTCGACGGCAGGATGACTATTCTTCCACGGTGACCACCCGGCCCAGGATTGGAGATGATTTTTGATGGCTACTACGACGACGACCGAGCGCGTGCGACTCGCGATCTCGATCCCGCAGCTCGACACCGCTGGATTCGACGCCACGGCGGTGCGCAACTATCTCAGCCGCGCCGAGCAGGCCGGGTTCGAGAGTGGCTGGGTGCTGGAGCAAGTGGTTGGACCCACGCCCTTTCTGGCGCCGCTGGAGCTGCTGGCGTGGTCGGCCGCGGTCACTGAGCGGCTACGACTGGGAGTTGGTGTGCTGGTGAGCTCGCTGCACGATCCACTCCAGCTGGCGGCGTCGATCACCGCGGTGGACCGGCTGAGCCACGGCCGACTCGACGTCGGGGTCGCACCCGGAGGCGGCTTCCGGGCCTTTCGGTCCTTTGGCGTCAACCCTGAGACCTTTGTCGCGTCGTTCACCGAGGGCCTCCAGTTGATGAAAATGGCCTGGTCCGACGCGCCCACCGTCACGTTCCAGGGCCGGTTCCGCCAGGTCGAGCAGCTCCCGATCCAGCCCAAACCCGTGCAGCGGCCACACCCGCCCATCTGGTTCGGAGCCAACGCACCGCGCGCGATCGCCCGCGCGGTGCGCCACGGCGACGCGTTTCTCGGCGCCGGCAGCACGTCGACTGCCAACTTCGCGAAGCAGATCGCGACGTTGCGCGGCGAGCTGGAGCGGCAGGGACGCGATCCGGCCACGTTTCCGATCGCCAAACGGGTGTACCTGATGGTCGACGACGACGTCGCGCGCGCCCGGAGCCGGGTGCAGTCGGGCCTGCGGCGCATTTACGGGACCTCGGTACCCGGCATCGAGGACGTCCCGGTGGCCGGCACACCGCACGACGTGGTCGATGGACTTCGGGCGGTCCGCAAGGCTGGCGCGGAGATGCTGCTGCTCAACCCGGTCGGCGCCGACGTCTCCGAGGACCGCGAGCAGCTCGAGCGCCTGATCGCCGACGTCATTCCCCAACTGGAGTGACGAAACTGTTCGTTACGCACACCAGGCACTGAGGGTTGTCAGTCGCTCGACGTCTTCCACACCTTTGTTGCGTACTGGTGTTGGGTGCGGCCTACCGACGAGTCTTTTACGTCACGAGGTCGTGAGCTACCCTGCCCATGGAAGCGAGCAGCGACATGCAGCGGAGCACGCAGCGGATTCTTACCACGCATGCCGGCAGTCTGCCCCGACCGGCAGACCTGGCTGATTTGAACGCCGCCAAGATGCGCGGCGATGCCTACGACGACCACGCGCGCTCGGCGCGCATTCCAGACGCCGTGACGGACGTCGTGCGACACCAGTCAGAAGTCGGCCTGGACGTGATCAACGACGGGGAGTGCAGCAAGACCAATTTCCTCGCGTACGCCGAGGATCGCCTGAGTGGCTTCGAACGCGCGGAATCGCGCGAGGGTTTCTTCGCCCGCCGCGACTGGCGGAAGTTCGAGAGCTTCTATCGCGACAGTAGCTGGGGTCGGCGCCCAGGCGGCACACAGGCGGTGTGTACCGGCCCGATCGCGTACCGCGGCCAGGCGCTTGTGAAGTCGGACATCGACAACCTGCGCGCCGCGGTCGTCAAGATACAGCCGCCCGCCGAGCTGTTCCTGACCGCTATCGCGCCGGGTACGTTCGGTCGCGGCCAGAACCGGTACTACGCCACCGAAGAGGCGTTTCTGTTTGCGATCGGCGAGGCCATGCGCGAGGAGTACCGCGCCATCGTCGAGGCTGGCCTGGTGCTGCAGATCGACGATCCTGGCTTGCCCGACACCTGGGACATGCTCAATCCCGAACCGAGCCTCGAAGAGTATCGTCGCTTTGCCCAGATCCGCGTCGACGCGCTGAACCACGGACTGGCGGGCTTGCCTGAAGACCGCATCCGCTACCACATCTGCTGGGGCAGCTGGCCCGGGCCGCACGTGACGGATATCGCGCTCCGCGACATCGTGGACCTCCTGTTGCAGGTGCGGGCCGGCGCCTATTACGTGGAGGCGGCAAACCCGCGCCACGAACATGAGTGGCGCGTGTGGCAGGATGTGCACTTGCCCGAAGGGAAAGTGCTCATCCCCGGCGTCGTCACGCACAAGACGCCGGTCGTCGAGCATCCCGAAGTCGTCGCCGACCGGCTGGTGCGCTACGCGGAGGTGGTCGGTCGCGAAAACGTGATCGCTGGAACAGACTGTGGTTTCGGCGGGCGCATGGACGCGCAGGTCGCGTGGGCCAAGCTGCAAGCGATGGTCGACGGCGCCGCCCTGGCCAGCCAACGCCTGTGGCGCAGCTCAGCTCGGTCACCCGGCGGACTCCGCACCCTCAGCTAACGTCCTGGCGTCCTGGCGGAGTCGGCGGATGTCGTTCACCTTTTCCCGAACGGCATCGACGACGCTGGCCTTGGACTCCAATCCAATCCGGATCGAGCCAGCTGAGCCAGCTGCCTGTGAATTCGGTGCAGATGGGTCGCCGGTGGCACAATACCTGTACGAGGACACCAATGAGCACCGCCACACGTGAGCGCATCCAGGCTGCGCTGAACATTGTGCGTGACCTGGTCAAGCTGCTGGTCGAGCCTTGACGGCGCGAGTGCGAGGGCTGGTTCAGTCCCACACCCAACGAGTCGACACCGCGAAGCCCTGTCACGTGAACGGTGCACACTGCGGTGTCGCGCATCTTTGTCGCACGCGCGCGTCGGAACCCGGGAGCGTAGGGACACCAGATGGACGAATTTCTCGCTGAACTCGAGGCGCGCATGGCCGAGGCCACCCGGGCCGACGGCCTGCAGCCGCTTACCGCGGAAGCGCTGCAGGTCATTGCCGCCGCGGATCAGGGCGGCATGCCGATGTTCACCTCGGCCAATCTGGCGCGCATCGCCAGAGAAAACGGCGTCGACCTGTCGCCAGAGATGACGCCGAACGACATCATCGCCGAGCTGCGGCGGCGCCAACGCCCTGACGTGTAGCCGTCGCGGCTGGCAAAAATGCCGCCGCGGCAAGCGGTCTGCGCGGTCCTCGATCGCGACCTGCGGTTTGCGAGCGGCCGTTACTGGCCGGTGGTTCCGTCGAGCAGCTCGCGGGTGGCGTCGGCGTGACCGGCGTGCCGCCCGGTCTCGTTGATCAGGTGCAGCAGCACCCAGCGGAGATCGCGGTCCTGGCCGCGACGGCAGGGCTCCGCCAGCGACGGCGCGGCGCGTACGAAGGCGTCGGTGGCAGCTGCCCGTGCACGGTAGGCGGCGACGGCCTGCGCGACGGCAGACCCGGGCCCGGAAGTCGGAGTCGGAGTGGGAGCGGGAGTGGGAGTGGGAGTCGGAGTCGGAGTCGGAGAAAACTCCTCAGGAGTTGGTCTGGTCGTGGGTTCGCCACGCATGCCGCCGTCGATCCAGCGCCATTCGACAAGCGTAAGGTGAGTGACGATGCCCAGCAGCGAGATCAGGCGGCCGTCCGGCTGCCAGCCCGCCTGCGCATCGGACAGGCCGTCGATCTTGCGCAGCACGGCGCCGCGGAGAAAGGCAAGCCAGGCGAGCAGCAGCTCGCGCTCGTCGGGGTTGCCCTCGGGGAAGCCAGGTGGCAGTGAAGGGGTCGTCTCCGTCACGCTGGCGCGGCGCCTTCGCGCTGGAGGTCCGCTCGATGCCCCAGCCCGTCGTCCGCCATACGTCGTGGCAAATTCATCCTGGACTGGACGCTGGATCGAGATTCATCCATTCAGTTGAGCGTATGACGCGGCGAATTCATCTTTCATTTGATTGCCGCCGTTATTCTGCCAGTCCTTGACGAGTTGATCCCAGTCACCCACGTTGCGACGCCCGGCGATGATGTCCTGGGCCCCGCCACCAACGGCATCCAGCAGGATCGTGCCTTTGGCCGCGAATGTCGGTGAGAACGTGCCGAGGGAAGCGTCCTCCACGCCCATCGGCGCCAGGAGCTTCTCGTAGCCCTGGTAGATCTCGGGCGCCTTGGGATCCGCCGGCGAATAGTAGTACGGCGATGGTCGCACCAGGCTGTACCACGCCGAGCCGTTCGGTCCGATCTCCGCCTTACCCTGGTCGCTCAACACCGGGTTCCCCTGGTCGTCATACTGGAAGTCGGCGCCCTGCACACCATAGCTGATGAGCTCGAACTCCTGGCTGCCGAACGGCGCGGCCAGGAAGTCGAGAATGCCGAGCAGCTCCTTCACGCGGGACTCGTTCGCCATTTTGATGAGAGAGATGCCAAAGTTTGGTCGCCCGAAGTAGTAGAGCGGCTGACTCTGGCCGTCGGCGGAAAACGGTGGAACCAGCGTGATGTGCGAGGGTGGATCCATCGGCACCGCATTCGAGCCACCCCAGTACGGCGAGGACTGGAGTCCGTCGAAACGAAAGATCATCTGGCGTGCCCGGAAGTCGACGCGCGCTGAGGCCGTGTTGTATTCGAGGCTCTTGGGGTGATAGAGCCCGTTCTTGAACAGATCGGCCGCGTACACCATCGCCTGGCGATACGCGTCGGTCTCGAACAGGTAGGTGAACTTGCCGTTGGCGTCCACGGCCCAGTAGTTCGGTGCCTTGAAGACGCTGTTCCACAGTCCATTCACCGTGCTGAAGGCGTACTGTGAACCGCCCTCACTGCCGATCGCCCAGGTATTGTTCTGCGGGTCGTTGACTTTGAGCGCGATGTCTTTGAATTCCGCGGCGGTTTTTGGGTAGCTCAGACCCCGCTGATCCAGGACCTCCTGGTGACCCCAGAACCACCAGAAGTACGGGGAGAGCGTGGCGGGAACGCCGTAGATTTTGCCGTTGACCAGGGCGCTCTTCCAGGCGCGGCTTGGGAGCGCCGCCAGATTGGGATACGCCTTGACGGCATCGCCGGCCAGGTACGGCGTGAGATCCGCACACTTGGCAGCGAGAAACGCCGGCACGATGGGCGTCGAAGGGCGGGTGATCGTGCACATGATGTCCGGCAACTCGTTCGACGCCTGGATCGAGGCCCACTTGGGATCGAAGTCGGCGAACGGAATGTAGATGACATTCAGTTTGGCATTCACCGCTTTGTTGATCGCCTGCCACTGCGCGTTCTGGTCGACGGGTGGCATTGGCGGATTGTTGCTCTCGAGCGAGACGGTGACATCTCCGCCGCTGCCGGGCGGGCTCTTCACTGATTGAAACAACTGCCGGGGGTAGCTGGTCCAACCGGGGCTGACAAGGCCGTCGTCAGTGCCTGGAAGATCCGGCGGTGCGACCGTATTCTGGATTGGCACGCGGGTGGGCAGATCGCCGACGGCCACGCCTTTTGCGCGCGGGGTGAGCGTGGCGGGCGTCGTGTTGCCGGATGCCGTCGCGCTGGTCGGCGGCTGAGGTTGCGCAGGCGCAGCTGTCGGCGCGGGTGGCGCGCTGGCGCTGCAGGCAGCCAACAAGGGGAGGGCAACGCCCACCAGTCCCGCGGTGCGCTGCAAGAAGGCGCGTCGTCGGACGTGACTCGCTGCCATGCGACGTTGGTCCCCCGTTCCCACAGCCGCCGATTGTAGCAACCGGCGAGCGGTCACCAGGGCGCGTACTGAGTTGTGGGGTCAGTGCACGACGGGAGTTCGCCTCACCGCCCGCGCCGCACGATCTCGGCCATGACCGGGTAATCTGCTCGACAACGAGCGCTGCAGATTTCCCGTCGGGGTTGCCCGCGAATGCTGGAGGAGATGTTCAAGTGAAGGTCACGACCTACGAGACCTACG
This sequence comes from Chloroflexota bacterium, assembly GCA_019242065.1. The sequence continues at coordinate 2,377 of JAFAWJ010000833.1, read as the reverse complement.
TTGCACGCGTCCCATATGAGGACAGCCGCATGCCGGCACCCCAGGTCATCCTGCGCCTGTTGACGGATGAGGGCCTGGAGGGCATCGCCTACGTGACGCCGCTCATGCGATGGGCGATCGCGCCGATCCGGGCCACGGTTGCGGCCCTGGCTGAGCAGGTCGTCGGGCGCGATCCGCTGGCCGTCGAAAGCATCAGCTCCGAGCTGTTGGGTCAACTCACACGTCCGCAGTTCGATGGACTCCGCCGCAGCGCGGCCGGCCTGGTGGATATCGCACTATGGGATCTGAAGGCCCGGGCACTGGGCCTGCCGTTGTGGCGGCTGCTGGGTGGCTCCGAAGGCAAAGTGCGAGCGTACGCCAGCTGGAATCTGTGGTATCAGTACGACATCGACACGCTGGCCAGGCACGGCGCCGAAGCGGTCGAGCGCGGCTTTCGGGCGATGAAGTATCGGCTGGGGGGTGTGAAGACGCTATCGGAGAGCGTGGCTCGGACGAAAGCGCTCCGCGAGGCGGTCGGACCGGACGTCCAGCTCATGGTGGACATGAACTGGAGCTGGACCGTCGACAAGACGATCCGCATCGGCCGCGAGCTGGAAGAGTACGAGCTGACCTGGATCGAAGATCCGATTCCGGCCGACCAGTACGATGGTCTGGCGCGGATCAGCACCGCACTGCAGACGCCGGTCTGCGCCGGCGAAACCTACCATGAGGCAAGCCAGTTTCACGCGGCGCTCCAGCGGCGAGCGATCGACATCGCGATGATCGACCTGGAGTGCGGCGGGATCACCGAGTGGCTCAAGCTGGCGTCTCTGGTCAAGACCTACAGAGTGCCGGTGGCGAGCCACACGTGCACCGAGGTTTCGATGCACGTGGTGGCTGCCTCGGGGAGCATGATCGTGGAGTACATCCCGTGGATGGTGCCGCTCTTGAAGGAGGTGCCACCCGTCGTGGACGGCTACATCGAGCTGCCAGACAGTCCAGGCCTCGGAGTGGAACTGGATATGCCAGCGCTGAAGCACTTTGCCGTCCAGTCCTGAGGCTGGGGCAGCGTCCGCATCCTCCATCATCTGGAGCGCGCACATACCCGTTCTCTTTCCCTGGATTCAGCGAGCGGGGCGATAGGCGGATGTTTGCGCACCTTGCAATGCTTGAATCCACTCCTGGCCGCTGAGCAGTTTGCTGGTCTTCGCCGAGCGCGTCGCTCCACCAGCGGCGATCGCCAGCGCGAGCGACGCGGCGACCGTGTCATTTGGCGCTTCGAATATGACCAGTACGTCGTACTCGCCAAATGGATAGCCGCCTGCCAGGATCTTGCCACCAGCCGCCTCGAACGCTGGGCGAACTGCTTCGATCCGGTCCTGGGGCGCCTTGATCTGTGCCGCGATGGACTCGGGCGTATACGCAGCCTGGTACAGGTACAGTGGCATGAGTCTTCTCCCCAAACGAGACAGTATTGCCGTCGCCATAATAGGCCCCTGAAGTACTGCGTAGGAAACTTTCCTTGCAACGCCTGCATCGCGGCGGCGGTCCATGTGCTCCACGCTGTCGGGACGCTGAGGGTGTTCATCGCCGACCTGTAGCGGACCCAGCCCCGCGAATCCGCGAAGCAGACGGCCGAGTTATGGCATGAGCGAGCCGCCATTGACATGGAGTACCTGCCCGGTCATGTACTCACCCCCGCTGCCACACAGGAACAGCAATGCTGGCACCATATCCTCCGGCTCCGCGATTCGGCCCAGGGGAAACGCGCGGCCACTGGCGAAGAGCTGCTCGTCCGTCACGCCCGCTTGCCGCGGCATGGCCGTATTGACCGTACCTGGCGCGATTGCATTGACGGTAATCCGATACGCACCGAGCTCGCTGGCCAGACTGCGCGTGAAGCCCAGAATGCCAGCCTTGCTCGCGGCGTAGTGCGCGCCGCGTGGATAGGCGGTGTACGCCGCGCGCGAGACCATGTTCACAATGCGGCCGCCGCGCCCCTGGGAAACCAGAATGCGCGCCGCGGCCTGCGAGCACAGAAACGTGCCCTTCAAATTCACACCCAGCACGTGGTCCCACACAGCTTCGTCCATGTCCAGGACGGTTGCGCGCGGAAAGACACCCGCATCGTTGACCAGGATGTCGATGCCGGCCCAGAGGTCCACAACCGACGACATCAGTTTCGCCACAGAGCTGCTCCGAGTGACGTCCACGCTCAGGCTGGCGGCGATCCCGTTGCTAGCCTCAATCTGTCGGACCGTCTCCTCGGCGCCGACCGTGTCCAGGTCGGCGGCTGCGACCCGGCAGCCCGCGGCGGCGAGCGCCAGCGCGAAGGCGCGTCCAATTCCACGACCGGCTCCGGTGACGACGGCCACCTTGTCCTGTAGTTCACCTGGCA
>JAFAWJ010000809.1 GCA_019242065.1 Chloroflexota bacterium | reverse complement strand
ATTTGTTGTCCACCGCCGACGAGGTCGGTCCTGCGTCACCGTGAGCTCCCGACCCTGGTTACAGTTCATCTCTATGCTCGGTCCTGCCAAGGGCGGGCTGCCACGGCCACCGACCTTCGATCTCCACGACAAGCGACCAGCTCAAGAACGTCCGGATTAGCACCAGCAGCCCGAGGACGGCGACACTTTCAAGCGTGGGTTCGAGCGCCACGGTGCGCACGATGTCGGCGGCGACCAGGAGCTCGAGACCGAGCAGAAGAATCCTGGCGCTGAGCGTCCGCAAGGTCGTGTAGGCGGAGGCCCGCCGTTTCGTCTCTGTGACCGCGATTCCAAATCGGACAAGCGCGTATCCCAGACCGACGACAATAATGCCGACGGCCACGACCTCAATGGCGACACCAATTGCCTCGATCGCGTGCTGGACGTCATTCATGCGGCAGCGTGATCATCGATCAAGCGGGAGCGTAGCGACATTCGGGAAAGTTGCACGGCACACCCGAAATGACGATCGGGACGAAGTCGTTCATGTGAAACGGCCAGAGAGTCGGTTGGGCCGAGGCCGAAATTTCACAGCCCCGTGACCTGGGAGGTTACCACCCGGACTTCGTGGATCCCGGAGAACTACGCACTCTCGTATGCCTAGACGAAGTGCTCAATGCGCATGGTTTTGAGGACATTTCCGGGAGTGATGGCATCCAACAGGAGGAATGCTGACGGTGGCTGAAAGCGAGAGGTACACCCGAGCCGGACCCGGGACCCCATGGGAGCGCTTGTGCGCCGCTACTGGCACCCGACCTTCGATCTCGACGACATGGGACCAGCTCAAGAACGTCCGGATTACCTCCAGGAGCCCAAGGACGGCGACACTTGAAGCGCGGTGTCTTGACATGCAAGTGGCAGGAGCGGACATCTCGTTTGACTGCAGATCGGTCAAAATCCGAAGACCAGCGGCGCCAGCACATCGCGATGATACCTATCAGAATTGTCAAGGGGATGCCGGTTCGGGCGAAATCGCCAAATGTATAGCCGCCGGGCGCGTACACCATCAGGTTCGTCGGGTAGCCCGTCGTTCAACGGCGCGCCGCGAGCAGCAAATTGTTCCCCCGCGTCAGTCTGGCAGGACGGCCAGGGCAAACCCCACGACGGTCCACAGGCCAGCTAGCCGTCCGCCGCGTTGGTACGAGAAGGGTATCAGTGAGTTCGTCAGCATACACAGCACCCCACCGCCAGCCAGGGCTGCCAGTTCCTCTCCGGTCTTCCCGGTCAGGCCGATCAGGTAGCCAATCCCCGAGGCCAGGCCGCATGCCAGGACGACGAGACCCCACATGAGCGCCAGACGCGCTCGACTCCAGCCGGCGGCAGAAAGCTCTGCAGACGGAGCCAGGGCCTGTGGCACATTCGACACGATGACGGCAGCGAGAAATGAAGCGCTGACCCCAGCCCCGCTGGCCAGGAAGATCCCGAAGATCAGCGATTCAGGCACACCGTCGACAACCGCGCCAAGGACAATCCCGAGAGCGCTGCCCTCCGCACCACTGGGACCGATTCGACGGTCAACGGCGTAGTCTCCTCCAATGAAAATGCCCGCGCCGACAAGTAGCCACAATGTCAAGCCGACGTTGCCGAGGGCCTGGGCCTGTCCGAGAAGATCGAAGGCGACGGCGCTGATCAGGGCGCCTGCGCCGAAAGCCCCAACCCAGCCGACCACGCGGGTGGGAACGGACACCCAGGTTGCGAAAAGCCCGCTCAGGAGGAGCGAACCCTGCGCGACCGCACCGAGCAGGAATGCCGTGGCCACGTTGAGCTCGCCGACTTCTCAGGACAGCATGCGCATGCTGAGACCTGGCGATCGTACACGTGACGACATCGCCGAAGAGGATACATGGCACGGGCCGTCCCAAGAACGGATGACGACTCGTACGTGGCACGCTCGACGAAAGGTTACATGGATTTGGCGACTCCCTAATATAGGAGTACGAATCACTCTATTAGACGCGTAAACGTACTACACTTCTTCTGGGACGCCGCCCAAAAGAAGTGGCCCCTGACGGGGCAGTTCTGAGCAAGCTGACTTTGACACGTGGTCTAGCCTTGGGTGGTGGCCGACGAACTCAGGCAGCGATACCGCGAGCTACTGGACGGCAGTTACGACTGCGTCGATCGAATGGTGTTGAATGCCTACAACCGGTTCTGCTACTCGAGCGGGGGCTTTCGCGAGTGGTGGCGGCGCTGAAGGAAATAGCTCTGACGAGCATCTAGACAACGCCCCTCTTATGCGCATGGCTGGTCGTTTCAGCCGTCGGGTACGAGGCTTCGGCGAGACCCACGGACTTCCAGTCATCGACTGCCGAGGCGGAGAGCGCGAACACGACCAGTGGTTGCCAGAAGCGCGGGCCAGGTGCAGACCCCCCGCGCGCTCCGCGAGCTCCATGGCATGGCTCAGGCACGAGGGGCCTCCGCGCCGAACCCCGGGGCGGTCCCAAGGGTCAACCGCCGTTGTCCGTAGTTGCCGCGCTAACTTCGGGGCGGCACGGGCTCACGTCGTTGGATGCGCCCGTTGGCCGCCTCGACCGCTTGCTCGAGGCGTGCCGTCCAGGCGTGCTCGATCACCATCAGGATCGCCGAGCAATCCGTGGAGATCCCGCGTGGCGATCTGCGAGATGTCTTCGACTGAGAGCAGTCCACGCGTTTCGTCGACGACGTCGTAAGCAACGAGCTCGTGCTCCTCCAGCTCGGCGAGCTCAGAGCTGGTGATCGTGCCGCGTGCGTCCTTGTGCACGAATGTCACGTCGATGATGCGCAGCGTGCCGCTGTCGACAGCATCCGTGAATGCAAGAATGACGTCACTCTTCAATCGGTCGCCCGGGTACTCGATGACCAGCACATCGAGCGGACATACGCGTGCTGCTGCCGCCTCGCGACTCGGTTGTCCAGCCATCGACAATCCCAAACCTTCCGCGTACGCGTGCCGGCCTTGATACCGCCCCGGGCCTGTGTTGAGGCTAGGCGCCAATCCCGAGTGCCGCATCCGCGATAATCCGCATTCGAGGCTGTTACGCGGGCGCATTCGGATGTGGAGTACCCGTACGAGTTCTCCCGGATGTCCCCGCATCGGTGAACCTGGCGGATCAGCTGAGTCAATGCGCAGCACGCGTCAACGGGACGATATGAGTCTCGCGGCCCGGGATCCTGTCGTTGTTCTTTCTGCGCCCCATCCGACGGCTAGCATGGGAGGCGGTGACCGCGGACGGCAACGCACCCGAGGATCGAAGGCAAGACCAGGTGACTCGGCGTCAGCTGCTGATTTGCGCCATCGCACTCGGATCAGCAGCCTTCGCCCTTTCCGCTG
>JAFAWJ010000764.1 GCA_019242065.1 Chloroflexota bacterium | reverse complement strand
CGGCGTGGCTGCCGAGGTTTTTCCGTGCGGGAGCGCCGCATGCGTCGCACTAGGTGGCTGGCACCGGCCTGCGTGCAGCGATTTTTGGGCACGGGGCGCCGCGGGCGTCGCACTGGAGGGCCGGCGCTGGCGCTGGCCTGCCTCGTGGTGCTGATCGTCGGCTGTGCGAGCCCGCCCGCGGCGCTGCCCGAGGCGCCACTGCCGTCGCCGACACCGGCCGCGCCCGTCGTCTTTCCGCGCGACGCCGGCCCCCACGACGCGCTGACCGAGTGGTGGTACTACACCGGCCACCTGACCGCCAGCGACGGGCACGCCTATGGCTTCGAGTTCGTGATCTTCCAGGTGCGCCGCCAGGACGAGCCGACGGGCTACCTGGCCCACGTCGCCGTCTCGGATATCGACGGTCAGACGTTCAGCCACCAGGCGAAATTCACGCAGAGCCCCGTGGCCTTGACAGACTTTCCCCTGGACGTCGACGGCTGGACGCTCGATCACCAGGGCAGCGTGGACACCATCCAGGCGGCCCTGGCGCCGGGCGCGGGCGTGGCCTCTGCCTTCGAGCTGCGCCTGAGCCTCCAGGACGAAAAGCCGCCGGCGCTGCATCACGGCGGATACATCAGTTATCCGCAGTTTGGCGGCTCGTACTACTACTCGCGCACGCGGCTGGCTGTCTCGGGGACGCTGGGGGATTCGCCTGTCTCGGGCACCGCATGGATGGACCACCAGTGGGGCAACTTCGTCATCCCCACCACTGGTGGCTGGGACTGGTACAGCCTCCAGTTCGACGACAACACCGAGATGATGCTGTACGTGCTCCGCTCGGCGACGGGCGAGACGACGGCGGTCTACGGCTCGTTGGTACAGGCTGACGGGCAGGTGCAGGACCTGGCGTCAGGGCAGGTGACCTCGACGCCCGTGGGTTCGTGGACCAGTCCGCACACGGGGGCCGTGTACCCGTCGGGGTGGCAGCTGACGCTGGCGGACGGCTCACACATCCTGGTGAGCCCACAGCTCGAGGACCAGGAGCTGTGGTTTCCCGAGACGCCCGGGCTGCTGCAGTACTGGGAGGGCGCCGTGTCAATCAGTGGCGATCGCCACGGCCAGGGGTACGTGGAGCTGACGGGCTACGCGAGCTAGTGGTATTGCCCCGTCGCGGCGATGTAGGCCAGTTTTTGTAGCTCCGTGAAGGTCAGGCGGCGGGTCTCGGCTTGCTGCCACCACGACAGCTTGCGCCACTGGCTGTCGGGCGCGGCGTGCACCGTCAGCTGGATACCGCTGCCCGCGTAGGCGGCGTCGAAGGTCACCTGGGCGCGGCGCAGGTGGTAGGGCGAGGTCACCAGGATGGCGCTCTGCAGGTTGTTATCCTCGAGCACGCGTCGCGTATACACGGCGTTGCCCCAGGTGTCTTCGCCGAGGGGCTCCTCGAGAATGGCCGAATCAGGGATGCCCTGCTGGACAGCCAGCGTGCGCATGACGTCGGCGTTGCTGGTGCCGTTGTCATATGCGGCGCCCGAAAACACCAGGTACTTTCCAAAGCCCTGCTGGTACAGGTTGACGCCCTCGGCGAAGCGGGCCATCTGTTCGTCGCCGCTGATCACCACGATCGCATCGCTGGCGTGCGGCGTTGGCTGCGGTGCGTCGAGCAAGAAGCCAGGGCCGAGCAGGACAAGCGCGGCAACGACGACGAGGGCGACCACCAGTCGCATCAGCAGGATTAACGACGCGGTGGCGGCCGAATGGCGGACCGGGCTCGGAGCGGGAACCGCCTGTCGCGGGCGGACGAAGCGTCGCCCGCTGGGGTGATACCGAGGTGCTGGTCGATCCATGCCGACGCTCGAGGCAGCGATTGTAACGTGGTCCTACGGATGGTCAGACCTCGAGACCGAGGACTCCGGCCAGTTCGCGCAGCGTCTGGCCGCTGGCCTGGCTCAAGACGTCGATGGCTTCGGGCGTGTCCAGGTCGTGGGCGAGCGCCGTGGCGAAGGCCTCACGGACGTCGTCGCCACTGGTATCCGCGCCGCGCGCGGCGGCCTCCAGCGTCGAGGCCTGGACCGCGGCACCCGCCATGTCGGACGGTGACCATTCCCAGACATGGCGGTACTGGTGGCCCAGCAAGTACAGGCGGATGGCGTTGGCGCTGTACTGCTCGAGAAGCTTGCGCACGAAGACCATGTTGCCCAGGCTCTTGCTCATCTTCTCGCCGTCCATGCCCACCATGGCCACGTGCGACCAGATGTGCGCAAAGGGCCGCACGCCCAGTGCGGTCTCGCTCTGGGCAATCTCACTCTCGTGATGCGGAAAGACCAGGTCGGCGCCGCCGCCGTGCACGCTCAGTTGCTCGCCGAGGTACTGCCGGCACAACGCCGAGCACTCGATGTGCCAGCCAGGTCGACCACGACCCCACGGACTGTCCCAGCACGGCTCGTCCGACTGCCCGGACCAGCCTTTCCAGAGCCCGAAATCGAGCGGGTCCTCTTTGCGAGGATCGTCCAGGTCGGCATCGTCTTGCTGGCCGGCGATCTCGAGCATCTGCTCCCGCGACAGGCGCGAGAGCTCGCCGTAGTCGGCCCGCGAGCGGACTCGGTAAAAGACGCTGCCGCCCTCGGCGACGTACGCGGCGCCGCGATGCAGCAGGCTCAGGATCAGCTCATGGATGGTCGCGATGGCCGAAGTCGCCCGCACCAGATGTTTCGGACCTGTGACATGCAGCGCCTCCATGTCGGCGCAGTACTGCTCGATCTGCTCGTTGCCCAGCGTTTGCCAATTGACACCCAGCTTGCGGGCGCGGGCGAGAATCGAGTCGTCGATGTCGGTGACGTTCTGGATGTAGGTGACCTCGCGCTCGGGGTCCAGCCAGCGCATGCTGCGCACCAGCGCGTCGAACTGGACGAAGGTAAAGGCGTGGCCGAGGTGCGTGGTGTCGTAGGGCGTGACGCCGCACACGTACAGCTTGATGGGCCCCTCCGGGAGTGCCTTCTCCGTTGCCGAAAGGGTGTCGTACAGGAACAACCGCACGTGCGCAGGTCTGAGCTTACAATTTCGATCGGTGCTGACGTTCCACACGGGAGATCCCGATCGACCTCGCGGGCACGCGCTGGTGTTTTTCCGTGATGGAGACGCACCGGGAGAGGTGTGGGCGACCTACCTGGTCGTGGCGCCGATCAAGATGGATCTCGGCAAATACATCCCGGCCGCGTTCGCCTCGCAGTTGTCAGGGCAGCTCACCGCGGCCGCGCCGTCGGCCTATCCGCTGCCTCCGGTCCCGGAGAAGTTCGACGGCGGCCTGGCAGCCCTGGAGCGGCTGGCCGCGCTGCGCTCCGACGACCTGATCGACGGCGGCACGCTGCGTATGAGCGACCCGCTGTACGCGCTGCAGCCGGTGACCGACATTGGCGTGCAGTATGCCGAGCGCTGGTCGGCGTACATCGAGTCGGCTGGGGACGACGTCCCCGAGGTGGCGGCCGGCACCCCGGCCGGACGGCTGGTCGAGGCGGACGTGGACGATCTGCTGCTGCAGGTCATGCCCGATCGTGAGAAGGTCAGTCGGCTGGCGCGACTGGCTGGCACGCTGCGGTATGCCGTCGAAGGTGGCGATGCGCGGCAGATCGACGACACGGTGGCGGACATGCAGCGCGTTGCGCGGCATCTGCCCGAGAAGTACCGGCCGGCGGAGCTGATCGACGCGGCGCGCTCGGCGGAGGGTAACTCGGCGCAGCTGGCGGAGCTATTCCTGGAGCGTTGCTATCGGTTAGTCGACGAAGACTACGCGGCGCTAGCCGAGATCGACCGGCGCATCGAGGCCCTCAAGGCGTCGTAGCTGGCCGACGTCGATCGGATTCGTAGCCCGCTGCGGCCGTGCGTGGTCATCAGAATCAAACTGCCGCCCAGGGC
>JAFAWJ010000728.1 GCA_019242065.1 Chloroflexota bacterium | reverse complement strand
GTCGGTATTGGTGACCTGGTTGGTGACGATGAAGCGCTGCACCAGCTCGACGACCACGGCGCGGTCGGCGTCGGAGAAGAACGGGGACACGCGCAGCGGGACGTCGTTGCGGACCTCGTCGACGCTGCTGTCGGGGATGCGGTCCTTCATGATGTCCTGCAGCACGCGCTATGCCTCGTTGGCGATAGTCGACCAGTGGTAGTCGTCGAGCGTGGCCAGCGCCCTCGCGGTGCTATCGCTCAGCGGCGGCGAGACGAGCTGGGCGATGGCTTGCTGCTTGGTGGTGACGTCAGGGCGGGTCGTATCACCGCGAACGACGTTGACGGCCTGGATCAGGTCGGCCAGGCCGCGGGTTTGCTGGGTGATGACGTCGCGGTTGAGGTCGATGACGGGCGGCACCTGGGCGGCGGCGGCGTCGCGGGCCTGGCGCGTGCGGATCTGGCTGATGTAGGTGATCGCGCGCGGGGCTTTGATGGCCACAGCGGCGACGTCGCCCTCTTTGACGTCGTACACGCGTGGCAGAAAGTCCACGCTGAGGGCCACCGTGAGCAGCACCGCGGTCAGGACGCCGACACCAACTGCAAACGCGATCCGCGGGCGACGCCCGGTCTGGGTCGCCGCCGGCGGTGCGGTCTTGTGCACGAGGCGCATATTAGCGATGAGCCGTTAGCGAATAGCCATTAGTTAGCTGCTGGGCGGGCTACGTTAGACTAACACGCGGTCCGTCTGGGGGACGGCAACTCCACACCTACTGACTCATTGCTAACTGGCTGAGATCTTGGAGATAAGCGACCTATGGCGCGTTGTGAGGAATGTAATCGGAAAGTCGAACAGCCATCGCGGCACCTGGTGAATGGGCGCATTCTGTGCGGCATTCACGATCCGCGGCCGCCGCATGAGCGACAGACGCAGGAGCTTCCGCGCGATCGCGCGGCGGCGCGACGGCCCACGGGCACGCCGGCCGAGGCCGTCTAACACTCTGAGCGTGTTGCGAGCAGGTTCCGAGCCTGGACTCGGAGACACGGGCTGAGGGCGCAAGCAGCGTGGCGCAGATCATCGTTCTTCTAGCGCTGGTGTTCTCGACCGTGATCGCTGTTTTCGCGGTGCAGAACACGACGGCCGTCGACGTGCAGTTTTTGACGCTGCGCGCGACGGCGGTGGCCGTCTCGGTGCTGGTGCTGATCGCCGCGGCGTTCGGGGCGTTGGTCATGCTGCTGCTGGGCGTGGCGCGCGAGGTGTCGCTGCGCTGGCACCACCCGCGCGGTGTCGAATCAACTGAAGCAGGCGCAGGCGCGCGTCGCGGAGCTCGAGGCTGCGCAGCCCGCGCCCGCCGCCGCGGCGCCTGAGCCCGCGCCCGTGACGGGCACGGCCGCGGGCGAGACACCGCCAGCCAGCTAGTCGCTCTCCTCGTACTGCTGTTTAATCGACGCCAGGACCGTCGGGTCCGCCAGGGTGGTCGTATCGCCCAGGACTTTGCCTTCAGCGATATCGCGCAGCAGGCGGCGCATGATCTTGGCGCTGCGCGTCTTGGGCAGCTCGACGGTGAAGAAGATCTTGTCGGGCTTGGCAATAGCGCCGATCTTGTCGCCGACGTGGTTACGCAGCGTCTCGACCATCTCGGGGCCGCCCTCGTAGCCGCCGCGCAGCGTGGCGAAGGCGGCGATGCCCTGGCCCTTGATGTCGTGGGTGATGCCGATGACCGCCGCCTCAGCCACGGCCGGGTGCGAAACCAGCGCTGATTCGACCTCCATCGTGCCGATGCGATGGCCCGCCACGTTCAGCACGTCGTCGACGCGCCCGAGCAGCCAGTAGTAGCCGCCTTCGTCGCGCTTGGCCCCATCACCCGCAAAGTAGTTGCCGGGGAAGCGACTCCAGTACTGCGTCTTGTAGCGCTCGGGATCGCCCCAGATCGTGCGCGCCATGGCCGGCCACGGACGCTGCAGCACCAGGTAGCCGCCACTGCCGAGCGGCACGCTGTTGCCCGCCTCGTCCAGCACGTCCGCCTTGACTGCCGGGAACGGGAAGGTCGCCGAGCCAGGCTTGAGCACGGTGATACCCGGTAGTGGCGTGATCAGGATCTGGCCGGTCTCGGTCATCCACCACGTGTCGACGACCGGGCAGCGATCACCGCCGATGACTTCGCGGTACCAGACCCAGGCCTCGGGGTTGATCGGCTCGCCGACGGTGCCGAGCACGCGCAAACTCGAGAGGTCGTGCTTGGCCGGGTACTCCTTACCCCAGCGCATGAAGGTGCGGATGGCCGTCGGCGCGGTGTACA
>JAFAWJ010000707.1 GCA_019242065.1 Chloroflexota bacterium | reverse complement strand
TATGAAGCGCGCTACACCGCATACGTGGCCCGTCATGCGGCGAACATTGCCATGCGCGACCCGGCGCCACGCGTGGTCATGGTCCCGCGCGTCGGCGTGATCACCACTGGACCCGACGCTCTGCAGGCCGGCCTGGCCTCCGCTCTGTACGAGCGGGCCGTCGCGGTGCTGTCGACCTCGGTCAGACTGGGCGGTTTTGCTCCGCTCACCGAGGCGGAGACCTTCGGCGTGGAATACTGGCCGATGGAGCTCTACAAGCTCAGCCTCTTCCCGACGCCCGCCGAACTCGCCGGTCGGGTTGCGCTGGTGACTGGCGGCGCGTCGGGCATCGGCAAGGCTGTCGCGCAGCGACTCGCGGAGGCGGGTGCGCACGTCGTGATCGCCGATCGCAACGCGTCGGGTGCGCAGGAGGTCGCCAGCCAACTGGTCACGCAACGCGGGACGGGACGAGCACTCGCAATTGGGATGGACGTGGCCGACGAATCCGCCGTCCGCGCCGCTTTCTCGGAGACCGTACTGGCCTATGGCGGGGTGGACGTCGTCGTGTCGAACGCCGGCATTTCGACGTCGCACCCGGTCGAAGACACCTCGCTCGACGAGTGGAACCTGAATCTCTCGGTGCTCGGAACTGGCTATTTCCTGGTCGCTCGCGAGGCCTTTCGCGTGTTGCGCGCGCAGGGGCGCGGCGGCAGCGTGGTCTTCGTCGCCTCCAAGAACGGACTGGTGGGCGGCCGCAACGCCTCGGCGTATTCGTCGGCCAAGGCGCTGGAGATCCACCTGGCGCGGTGTCTGGCGGAAGAAGGCGGCGGCGCCGGAATCCGCGTCAACACCGTGAATCCGGACGCCGTTTTGCAGGGATCAGGCATCTGGACCTCCGCCTGGCGCGAGCAGCGCGCGAGCACCTATGGCATCGCACCCGATGCACTGGAGGAACACTATCGGGCCCGGACAACCCTGAAGGTCAACGTCTACCCCGAGGACGTCGCCGAAGCCGTTCTGTACTTCGCTTCGCCCCGTTCCGCCAAATCCACCGGCAACTTCCTGAACGTAGACGGCGGCATCCCCGCTGCGTATAGCCGTTAGTTACTTAGCTGATTTGTGTGTGTGGCCCAAACACCCCCAGGGGACCGACCACTTTGATCGTGGCATTGTCCCCGTCGACGTTCGCCTCCGTATGCCAGTACGTCTGAATCAACCCGTGTGAATCCGGATCGATCTTGATCTCCCCACGAATACTCTGAAAACTCGTGACTCCATTCAGCGCCTGCACCAGGTTGTCCGGATTCGTATCACCCTTCAGATCGGTGAGCACGCGATCCAGGAGTCCCATGGCGTCATAGGTATAGGCGCCGAAGTCGTTGTGCCGGTTTTCCTTCTTCATAAAATCGGCCACGAACTGCTGATTGAGCGGATTGTCGAGCGTCTCCTCCCAACCGGACGCGCCCATCTTGACCGTAGCAATCGTCTTACCAACCGCCTCGGCGGAGTTGCGCGACAGCGTATTGCCAAACAGTGGAATGCTGTCGCCGACGAACTGCGCATACTGCTGCACGAATTTGATCTGATCGGCGCCGGCGAAGAAGCCCCATACGGCATCCGGGTTGCTCGCCTTGATCTTCGCCAGAAACGGTGCGTAGTCGCTATTGCCCAGCGGCGGGAAGACTTTGTCGGTCAGCGTGCCACCCGCCTGCTGGAACGCGTCGGCAAAGCCCGCCAACTGCTCATAGCCGGCCGCGTAGTCAGCCGCAAACCCCATGACGTTCTTCCAGCCCTGCTGGACGGCATACCGGCCAGCCGGGGCGCCCGCCTGCCAGCTACTGAACGAGACGCGGATGATGTACGGGCTCCGCTTGTCGCCAGTCAGGTCGTCGGCACCCGCGTTGGTGATGATGGTCGGCATCTTGGAGCTGTCGAGCAGATCGCGAACCGCCAGCGCATTGGCGCTGCTGACCAACCCGACCAGAACGTTGACGCGGTCCTGCTCGACGAGCTTGCGGGCTTTGAGCAACGCGTCCTGCGGGGTGGCGCCTTCGTCCTCCTGGATCACGGTCGGTTTCAGCCCACCAAGCAAGCCGTTGTGCTCGTCCAGGTAGACGTCGATGCTGGCGGCCATGTCCGGACCGAAGGCGGCATACGGGCCAGAGAATCCCGAGAGCAGCCCGATCTTGAGGTCACCGCCGCTGCTGCCACTGCTCTGCACGGGCGCGGTCGTCGCGGCGCCGGCGGCCGCCGCTCCACCGCTGGCGCTGGTCGGAGCCGCCGCCTGGCCGCCGCCTCCAGCAGGCGCACACGCCGCGAGGACGGAGGCCATGGTGACCGCCCCCGCTCCGCCCAGAGCTGCGCGTAAGAGGGTGCGCCTCGAAATTCGTCCAGCCTGATCGTCCATGCTTGATGCCTTTTCCCCTGGGATGTGCATCGGATCCTACACCTGTTTTGACCGCGCAGTCTGAAACTCGTGGTACCCTCGCGGTCGCGATGACCGCCGACTTTGTCATCGTTCAGGGACTGAATGGGGTCGCGTACGGTCTGCTGCTCTTTCTGCTGGCAGCGGGCTTGTCGCTGATCTTCGGCATGATGGACGTCATCAATCTGGCCCACGGTTCCTTCTTCATGCTGGGGGCGTATCTGGGCTGGTCCGTCGCGCGCGCCTCGCACAACTTCTGGCTGGCAATGCTGGTCGCGCCGATCGTCATCGCCATCCTGGGCATCGTGATCGAGGTCGGGCTGCTCAAGCGCCTGGATCGCCGCCCACTGCTCGACCAGGTCATGCTGACCTTCGGGCTCTCGTTTATGTTCGCCGAGTTCGTCAGAATTGTGTGGGGAACCAACGAGCTGGTCCTCGCGCCGCCCGACATTCTCTCAGGCCAGATCAATATCCTCGGCAATACGTACCCGGTCTATCGGCTGTTCGTCATCGCGGTGGGTGTGGCCATCGCCCTGGCGCTGTGGGCCGTCGAGCGCCGCACCCGCATCGGCGCCATCATCCGCGCCGGGGTTGTCGATCGGCAGATGGTGGCCGGGCTGGGCGTCAACATCGGCGCCGTGTTCACCGGGGTCTTCGCCTTTGGCGCGGCGCTGGCCGCCTTTGGGGGTGTCGTCGCCGGACCTGTAACCAGTCTGTATCCGGACATCGACTCGCAGGTGCTGCTCACCGGCCTGATCGTGGTCGTCGTCGGCGGCATGGGCACGCTGACCGGTGCGTTCTGGGGCGGCCTGCTGATCGGCGTCGCGGTCACCTTCCTGACGGTGCTCGTACCGCAGATCGCGCTGGTCCTGACATTCATGGTGATGGGCGCCATCTTGCTGGTCCGACCCAACGGCCTGTTCGGCATGAAGTTGCACTGAGGGAGAGGACTGGTCAATGGCTGACGAGGTGCTGGTTGGTCGCGAACTCGGCGCGCTGGAGATGCCGCTCGACCTCGACAACGAGGTGGCCCCGCGCGGTGCAGCCCGCCGCTGGCTCGGCGGGCTGCATCCCGCCTACCTGCTGCTGATCCCGTTGCTGGCGATCGTTCCCTGGGCATTCGCCAGTGTCTTTCCCTTTGGCGTTTCCCTCGCGACCAGCATCCTGATCCTGAGCGTGTTCGCCATGAGTCTCGACCTGCTCCTGGGCTACGCCGGACTGCCGTCGTTCGGGCACGCGGCGTTCCTCGGGCTCGGCGCATACGCGGCTGCCATCCTCTCGGCCCACCTGGACGTCTCGAACCTGGGCATCGCCCTGGTGGCGGCGATCGGCCTGGCCAGCGTGGGGTCGGTTGTCCTCGGCATGCTGGCCCTGCGCACCAGTGGCGTGTACTTCCTGATGCTGACGCTGGCGTTTGCCCAGATGCTGTCTGCGGTCGCCCAAAAATGGACCAACGTGACCGGGGGTACCAACGGCCTACCCGGTGTGAAGTCGCCCGAGCTGTTCGGCAGTCTCGTCGTCGGCCGCGGTGTGCCGTTCTACTGGCTGACGCTGGTACTAAGCATCATTTGCTTCTACCTGATGTATCGCCTGATCCACTCGCCCTTCGGACGCACGCTGATCGGCATCCACCAGAACGAAGCCCGCATGCGTGCCATTGGCTACAACACCCGGCTGTACAAGTTGGGCGCCTTCTGGGTGGCGGGCGTCTTCGCCAGCATCGCCGGGGTGATGTACACGTTCTTCAACCAGTTCATCTCCCCGGATGACATCGGCTTCACCGTGTCGGGCACCGCGGTGCTCATGGTGCTGTTGGGCGGTGAGGCGACCCTGATCGGCCCGATCCTGGGCACGACCGTGTATGTGATCCTCCAGAACTTCCTGTCCTCGATGTTTACCGGCCACTGGCAACTCATCATGGGCGCGTTGTTCGTGGTCTTCGTATTGTTCGTGCGAGGTGGGATTCTGGGTATCTGGGCGCGCGTCCAGGCGCGGAGGCCACATGGCTCTCCTTAGCCTCGACAGCGTGTGCATGAATTTCGCCGGACTCCAGGCGCTGCGCAACGTGAATCTCACGGTCGAGCCCGGCGAACGCCGCGCCATCATCGGGCCCAACGGCGCGGGAAAAACCACGTTGTTCAATATCATCAGCGGCGATCTCCAACCCTCGTCCGGAACCGTGACACTCGCTGGACGTACCGTGACCAATCTCACGCCGGAGCGCATGTTCCGACTGGGTCTTGCGCGCACCTTTCAGAAAAACAGTCTGTTTCTGGACCTCACCACGCAAGAGAACGTCCGACTGGCCGTCCAGGCACATCAGCACCAGGGACACCACTGGTTTCAGCCGTGGTGGTC
The DNA here is from genome assembly GCA_019242065.1 of Chloroflexota bacterium. Next base: position 6,016 of record JAFAWJ010000707.1, on the reverse strand, counting down.
ATTTGACGCGGTCAACCGGCGCACGCGTGGCGTGCTGGAGCGGGCCGACCTGTGGAGTCGACGGCTGGAGCCGGCCAAGAACCTGTCGTATGGCGAGCAGCGTCAACTGGAGATGGGTATTGCCCTGGCTGGCGAGCCGGCCCTGCTGCTGCTGGATGAGCCAACCGCGGGCATGTCGGTGGCCGAAACCACCAGTTCGGTGGCAACCATCGGTGCGCTCCCGCGCGAGCTGACGCTGCTGATCATCGAGCACGACATGGATACCGTCTTCGCGCTGGCCGACCGTATCACCGTGCTCGACCATGGCCAGGTCATCGCCGACGACGTCCCCGACGTGGTGCGCAAAGACGAACAGGTGCGCGCCGTCTATCTCGGGGAGCCGACCTGACCGATGCTCGTCGTCGATGGCATCCACAGTTACTACGGCGAGAGCCATATCTTGCAGGGCGTCTCGCTCGAAGTGAACGCCGGAGAGCTGGTGGCGCTGCTGGGCCGCAACGGCGCCGGTAAGACCACCACCATGAACTCGATCATCGGCTTTCTCAGACCACGCGCTGGCAAGGTGCTGGTGGCCGGCCGCGACGTGACCAGCAAACCACCCTACGCTATTGCCAAGGTGGGCGTTGGCCTGGTGCCGCAGGGTCGGCGCATCTTCGCTCCGCTGTCGGTGCGCGAGAACCTGATCTTTGCGCAAAGCTCGGGCGGACCCTGGACGCTGGCGCGCGTGTATGAATTGTTTCCGCGCCTGGAAGAGCGCCAGCATCAGCGCGGCAATACGCTCAGCGGCGGCGAGCAGCAGATGCTGGCGATTGGTCGCGCGCTGCTGATGAACCCCACGTTGCTGCTCATGGACGAGCCGTCGGAAGGGCTGGCACCGCTGATCGTGCGCGATATCGGCCGCATCATCGGCGAGCTCAAACAGAGTGGCATGGGCATCCTGTTGGCCGAGCAGAACCTGGCGATGGCGCTGTCAATCGCCGACCGCTGCTACGTTCTGAACAAAGGCCAGGTGGTTGCGGAAAACTCCGCCGAAGCCGTACGCGACGACGAGGAGCTCAAACACCGCTTCCTCGGCGTTTAGGTACGCTCACACCAAAGCATGACTCAGACAGAGACGCGGAGTCCCCACTTTGGCCGCGCGGCCACAGTGGCCACGTACCGTGACGTTCACTTGCCGCGCATCTTCGCGCCCTGGGCGCACATCCTGCTCGAGATCGTGCCGCCTCGCTCCGGCGACGCCATCCTCGATGTCGCCACGGGCCCAGGCACCGTCGCCCGCCCCGCCGCCGCCATCGCTGGCCCGCGCGGCCGCGTGACCGGAGTCGACCTGAGCGCCGCCATGCTCGAGGTCGCCCGTTCCTTTGCGGCCGAGCCGGGCAGCGCGCCGATCGACTACCTCGAGAGCCCGGCCACCTCCATGCCGCTGCCCGATACCAGTTTTGACCGTGGCTACTGTCAGCAAGGCCTCCAGCACATGTCCGACCCGGCCGCCGCCTTGCAGGAGATCCGCCGCCTCTTGAAGCCAGGCGCCAGATTGGCCGTCGCCATCTGGCAGCAGTCGCCCTTCGGCCTGTTCCGCCAGGTGGTCGCCGACCTGGGCATCAGCGCCGAGGGCGCCCAGCCCTCCGGATTCGGCCGCGACCCGAATGACCTCCGCGCCGCCCTGCAACGCGCGGGCTTCGCCGACGTCGAAGTCCAGACCCGCCAACTGGACTCCATCCTGCAAGGCGGCGTGCCACAAGCCCTGGAAGTTGCCATCGCTACCTCCGCGGGCGCCGGCATGCAGGACCTCAGTTCCGAACAACAGACTCGCGTGCGCGAAGCGCTCACCAACGCCGTCCAGCCGCTCCTCAAAGACGACGGCGTGCACCTGGTCAGCATCACCAACATCGCCTCCGCCACGCGCCCATGAGCGACCTGCATCTGAGCTTCGCGATCACTCCGTACGATCGTGTCCTGCCGCTGATCACTGGCGAAGTCAAACCCTCCGGTATCGAACTGGACTATGAGCCCAATCCTTCGCCGTCGTCCTCCTCACCGGTGCCGCGCATGTTCTTCGAGCAGATCAAATATCAGCGCTACGACGTCTCGGAAATGTCGTTCTCGTCATTTCTGATCGAGCGCGCTAAAGGCTTTCCCTATCTGGCGCTGCCGGTCTTTCACAACCGCAACTTCCGCTACACCAACCTGGTCGTGCGTGACGGTTCCGGAGTCCGTCAGGATCATCCAGAGGACCTCAAGGGCAAACGCTTCAGCATCCCGGACTATCAGATGTCCATGGCCATGTGGACCCGTGGCATTTTGCAGCACGAGTTCAACATCCTGCCGCGTGATTTAAACTGGTTTCAGACACGCGGCCAGCGCTTCAGCCACACCGGCGCCAGTGGCACCCGCCTGCCCGAGGGAGTGCAGCTGACATTTGCCAACACCGCCGAAGCGGACCTCTTTCAACGGGCGGAAGTCGACGTGTCCATGTCGTACGCAATCGGCAGCCCTGGCGTGAAAACGCTGTTCAGCGATCCGCAGGCCGAAGCCACCCGCTTTTACCGCAAGACCGGTATCTTCCCACCGCATCACATTACGGTTGCCCGCGAAAGCATCGTCCAGGCCAACCCGTGGGTCGCGCTCAGCCTCGTGGACGCTTTTCAAGCAGCCAAGTCAATTGCACAGCGGCGTCAGCGCGAGCAGAGCCTGTTCGTGTTCAACCAGCAGTACCTGCAGAACGAGCGAGCGCTGTTCGGCGACGATCCGTGGGTCTACGGCATCAAAGCCAATGCCGCTGCCATCGACATGGTCCAGACCATTTCCGTGGAGCAGGGCCTCACCTCGCGCAAAGCACCGCTCGAAGAGCTCTTTCCCGATTCGGTGATCGTCGCCGACGAATCCACGATTGGCCTCTAGCACCTTTACGGCGCGCTGGCGCGTACGCAGCTACGAACTGGACAGCAACGGCCACGTCAACAATTCGGTCTACCTCGCCTACGTGGAGGAAATCGCCGTCCTCCACGCGGAGTCGAGCGGCTTCGGCAAGCGGTGGACCACCGAGCAAGCCGGCGCCTGGGTCGTCCGCCGGCACGAGATCGTGTACCACCAACCGGCGCGGTACGGCGACGAGCTGGAGCTAACGACCACCCTGGTCAACATGCGCGGCGCGCGCGGCGTGCGGCAGACCACGATCAGCCGCCTGGACGGACCTCGCCTGGCGGATGTGACGACCGAATGGGTGTGGGTCCGCGCCAGCGACGGGCGCCCGACCCGCGTGCCGCCAGCCTTGCTCGCGGCGTTCGACGCTGACGGGTGATACAACGTGCCGGGGGAGAGGGAGACACGAGCATGGCAGTCACAGGGGATGGCCTCGCGTACTGGCGGGCCGACACCGGAACCATCGCGCTGACCGACACCACCATCGGCGACCTGCTGGACCAGCGGGCCGCCGCGTTCCCAACTAAAGAAGCTGTCGTCTATTCCAGCTATCCAGAGTTTGGCCCGGCCTTCGACATTCGCTGGAGCTACGCCGACTACCAGAAGCGCGCCAACGCGATCGCCCGCGGCCTCCTGGCGCTCGGCCTGACGAAGGGCGACCACATCGCCATCTGGGCCGCCAACCTGCCGGACTGGCCGGTGCTGATGCTCGGCGCTGTGAAGGCCGGTCTGGTCGTGGTCACCATCAACCCCGTGTTGCAGGCGCGCGAAGTCGAATACATCCTCCAGCAGGGCGATGTGCGCGCGCTGTTCTTCATGGCCCGCGTGCGCGACTCCGATCACCTGGCCACGCTCCGATCGCTGACAACCCCCGGCAACCGCAACGGCGACGTCACCAGTGAGCAACTCCCGCTGCTGAAGCACGTGAGTCTGATCGGTTCGCGTCCTGCTGAGCTGCTGACTACAACCGACGAATGGCGTCCCACGCTCCTCGACGAAGTGATCGCCGCCGGCGCCTCAGTACCCGAAACACAGCTCGCCGAACGCCAGGCCACCGTCACGGCTACTGACCCGGCGGTCCTCATGTACACGTCGGGCACCACCGGCTTCCCGAAGGGCGCCCTGCTGACCCACCATGGTCTGGTCAACAACGCGTCGCTCATCATGGAGTGGCTAAGACCATCGTTCTCGACGACCGGTGTGCAGCTCGAGGATACGCGCACCTGCCTGATGTTTCCGTTCTTCCACGTGGCCGGCGTGGTGGGCGGCATCCTGTGCCCGCTGTACTCAGGCGAGACCGTGTGCCCCCTGGTCGCCTTCGATCCGCTGAAGGCGCTGGACGTCGTCAGTCGCGAGCGCTGCACCAATACCAGCGGTGTGCCCACTATGCTGATGGCCATCCTGCAGCATCCACAGTTCGAGACGTTCGACATCTCGTCCCTGGTTTTCATCTCCTGCGGCGCGGCGCCGGTGCCGGTCGCCTTGATGGAGCAGGTCAAGGAGCGTATCGGCGCGGAGATTGCGATCGTCTTTGGCCAGACCGAGGGCAGTTGCTGTCTGACCTCGACGCTGCCAGAGGACCCTTTCGAGCTCAAAGCCACCACGGTGGGCAAGCCGCTGCCCTATCTGGACGTCAAGATCGTCGAACCCGGCACCAGGAGCGTCGTTCCCGTTGGACACCGTGGCGAATTGTGTTACCGCGGCTGGGCGGCGATGCAGGGCTACTACCACATGCCCGAGAGGACCGCCGAAACGATGGACGCGGACGGCTGGGTGCATTCCGGTGATCTGGCGACGATGAACGCCGACGGCTATCTCAACATTGTCGGCCGCCTCAAGGACATGGTCATTCGCGGTGGCGAGAACCTTTTCCCGCGTGAGATCGAGGAGGTCCTGATTCGCTGCCCGGGCGTCGCCGACGTCCAGGTCGTCGGCGTTCCCGACGCCTACTTCGGCGAAGAACTGCTGGCGGTGGTCATCCCCAAAGATGGCGTCGAGCTCAGCGAAGCAGACCTGCGCACCTACAGTCAGGGCAAGCTGAGTCACCAGAAGATTCCGCGCTACTTCCAGTTCGCGACAACCTACCCGTTGACCGGCTCCGGAAAAGTCCAGAAGTTCAAGCTGCGCGACCAGGCGATTCACGACCTGGGCCTGGAGGCGGTCGCGGGCCAGGTCACCGCCTGAAGCTGAAGCCCGTCGGCCGCGTCGTCCAGGCCGAAAGCCGTCGTGGGCCAGGTCACCGCTCGAGAAGACGGTCGGTCGCCGCATCGGGCTGGCCGCCAAAATAGCGGTCGAGCACGTGCTGGAACACCAATTGATCCGCTTCGGCGCGTAGGAACAACGTCATCGACGAACACAGTTTCTGCGTGTCGATACCGCCGAAAATCTGCTCGGCGCTGCTCGCCCGCGCCGCCGCGACCAGCCCCGCGCATTCGATCAAACGTGGTCCCAGGACGGGGTGCCGCAGATACGCCTGGGCCTCGGCCAGCGACGCGATGGCATACCTGCGCGACATCTCGCTCATCCCCAGCCCGGCGATCTGCGGAAAGACGAACCACATCCAGTGGCTGGTTTTGCGACCGCGACGCAGCTCCTCGACGGCGCGCGTGTAGGTCCCGCTCGCATCCTGGGCAGCGACAAAACGCTCGAGGTCATACGCATCCGTCATCATAGTGAGGGTAGTGCAAGACAATCTCGAGCGCGCGACCGCGACGTACGCCGCCATGCAGTCGACGCTGTACGTCGCGGACGGCACGTCGCTGTACCGCGAGACCGCGCCCCCGACGGGACCCATGTACGCCTACCTCTGGCCGTTCTCGCGCGCGCTGATCGGCACGCTGGCGCTGGCCGGGACGCCTGGAGGCGATCGCTATGCGGTGGACGTCCAGGACCGGATGAAAGGCCTGGAGCGCTACTGGGACCGCTTCGTTTGGACACGCGCCTACGCCTCCTCGGTGCCAGGCTTCTTCGGCGGCGGGGGCGACAAGTACTACGACGACAACGCGTGGGTTGCCCTGGCGCTGATCCAGCACCACCGCATGGGCTTTGACTCATCCCTGCGCCGCGCGGAGCAGCTGTGGAACTTTGCGCGGAA
>JAFAWJ010000595.1 GCA_019242065.1 Chloroflexota bacterium | reverse complement strand
AGCCGATGATCTCCGCCGTCACCGGCGCCGCTGGGGCGGAAGTAGCAGTCGCGGTCGGCGTTGCTGTGGCCGGCGAGGTGGGCGTAGCAGTCCTGGTCGCCGTGGCGGTCGGCGTCGGCGTGGCCGGGCTGGTCGGCGTAGCAGTCGTGGTCGTGGCGGTCGACGTCCCGGTCGCCGGGCTGGTTGGGCTTGCAGTGGCCGTGGCAGTCGGCGTGGGCGCGGCCGGGCTGGTTGGGCTGGCGGTGGGCGTCGCCGTGGGTCCCCCGGTGGGTATCTGGCTGCTGGACAGGGTCAGCGGCACGGCCGTAAATGGTGGCGTCTCGCTGCTCGCGCAGGTCGCCGTCAGCTGGTAGTTTCCAGATGGGAAGTAATCCGGCTGGACGGTCAGGACGAGCGTCTTGCCGGATCCGGTAGCGGTGAGCGGCGCGGGCGCGCCCGGGGTCTGCGCTGCCAGGCTGACCGTTCTCGGGCTCGTCAACTGCCCGAACTGGTCGATGTTGTTGCAGGACAACTGCCCCCCGGACCCCGTGCTGATGCCGAGGACCGGCGAGAAGGCACTGGCGGGGACGACGCCGCTTACGGTCCGCGTGCCGCCCATGGTGCACTGGAGGTCGACATCGTAGTTGCCCCGGCGGGTGTATATGGCGTCCTGCAACAGGGGGCGTCCCGGCGGCAGATCGAACGTCTGGGCATCCGGGCCGTTGGGGTCGCCCTCGGCCGGATAGGCGACGATGTGGATCCCGTCCGCCACGGGATTGAGGCAGCTGATTTGCAGCTGCAGGCCACCCTGGGGCGTGGCGCTCAGGTTATTGGGCAGCTGGCTGGCGGCGAAGGTCAGCGGCGTGGCCGTGAATGGCGGCGTGTCGCTGCTGACGCAGGTCGCGGTCAGCTGGTAATCGCCGGGCGGGAAGTAATTTGGCGGGAGGGTGAGGGCGAGCGTCTTATCCGTACCGGTGACGCTAACTGGCGCGGGCGCGTTCAGCGTCTGCGCCGCCACGCTGAGCGTCACCGGGCTCGTCACCTGCGGGTCGCGGTCGCAGTACAGGGTCGCCACAGCCGCGTTCATCGTGATGTTGAGGAGGAAGGGGGGCGGGGAGCCAGGCAGGTCGCTGGTGCTGAAGGTGACGGGCGCGGCGGTCCACGGCGGCGTATCGTTCGTGGCGCAGGTTGCCGTTAGCTCGTAATCGCCGGGTGCTGGGAAGTCATCGCGCTCCAGGTTCAGGAGGACCGACTTCGAACCCGGCACATAACCGCTGCTACTGCGTCGGTATGGGCTGTTCGGACCCTGTGCTGTCGGATAGACCGTGATCGTGGCCGAGCTCGCCGCCGAGCCCACGTCGCAGTACACCTGGAACTGCGGTGGCGGATCGTACAACATGCCCGTCCGGATCGTGACAGGTAGTGGAAGGGACGTTGTGCTCAAGGTGAGCGGGGTGGCGGTCAACGGTGGACTGTCGATGACACAGGTCACCGTCAGCTGATAGTCGCCGGCGGGAAACTGGCTCCGCGAGACGGCGAGATACCCAACAGACTGGGCGCCGCCACCTTCTGCCTGGACGGTCGCGCTGACATGGTGAGGGCCAGCCGGCCCTTCGAGGGTGGGGTAGACGTTGATCGTCCGATCCGAGCTCACCCCGATCGTGTTGCACTCAAACCCTGCTGTGCCCGGGATGTTGGCGCCGCTGATCGAGATCCAGATGCTTGGCGGCAACGCGCTCGCGGGGATGACGATGCGGCTGGTCTCGCTCGGCGCCGCCCCGTGCGCGCACTCGGCCAGCAGGGGCCAATCGGAGAAATCGTCGACCGACAGGGCGGCCTGCACGCTGGCCGTGCCGGCCGCGCCCGTGAACGTCTTGCGGTCCGACTGCGAGCCTGGATCCGCCGGGTAGATGACCATGGTGGGTGGTGCCCCGCGCGGATCGGCGCACGTCACCGTCAACGGCTTGGGAGCGTTCGGGTCGGTCGCAAGGCTGATTTGCGGCGCCTGCGCCGTCTGATTCATCCCTACGGCGTATGGCCCAATCGGCGCGTTCGGCGTGCCCACGAAGTCCGCGGAGAAGACGTTGAGGTTGGCGCGGGCGTTGAACTCGTCCTGGTCCCACCAACCAGCGATCGCCGGCAGCACCACCTGCCATTGCCAGGGCGCCATGTCGGCTGGCGTGGGGGGAATCGCCGGAATTTTCCACCCGCACGGCTCGGTCGTCTCGGGCGTGCCCTGGATGTACAGACCGTAGAGTCCCGTTACGAGTTTGGGC
>JAFAWJ010001113.1 GCA_019242065.1 Chloroflexota bacterium | reverse complement strand
TCCGATGATCGCCGTGGCCACGCGCGGATCTCGATTCACGGCGACGATGGGCGCCAGGAAGTACTCGAAGCTCGGCGCCAGCGGGATCCCGACGGAGCTCGTCATGCCCACCAGGGGGACGCGGCCGAGGCGCGCCATGTCTTCGGCCAGACGCAGCAGCGCAGCCTGGTCGTCCTTGAACTGGACCAGGTCCAGTCGCCAGAGGCGCAGGAAAAGGGTGAGCAGGAGGATGCCGACGACGGCGATCCAGTACCAGCGGGAGGTGGACCAGCTGACCGCCACGCGTTGCGTCCAACGCTCGCTGGGGGCCTGGCCCTCGGCTCTGCCGGAGCTGGCTGGCGCGTGTGGGTCGGCTGTCGTCGCGGAGTACGGTGGCAACCGAAGCGTCACTTCCGTCAAGCCGTCACCCATCTTATGCGACGCGACCGTCGTCCGTCGATCAGTAGCAAAACGTGTTGGTCTAGTTGAGAGTCGCCTCAATGCGCTCGCGCGAATACACCTCGCGGAAGGGCAGGCTGCCGCCGAGCGCGCCAAGCACGAGCCGGATCTGCTCGGGGTCGGTCGCGGCGCGGGCGTAGTACGCCAACAGGTGCTCCGCGACCGGCTCCAGCGCCGCGGTGCGCAGCGTCAGGCGGAAACTGTTGTCAGTCGCGGCGTCGCGGACCCGGGAGTAGGCCGCCAGCGCCTCGTCCGGGGACCGCCGTCCAGCCTGAGCGTCGTCCAGAGCCGCGGCGAGCAGCTCCGCCGACAAAAAAGCGTCCGACATGCCCATGCCGGTCGCGGGATCCTTGTGGTGACCGGCGTCGCCCACCAGCGCCCAGCCTGGCCCGTGTGAGGCGCGGTACTGGTTGGGCAGGTCGGCGGTGCCGTAGAAGGACGTCTCGCGCCGGCCCGCCGTCACCCGCTCGCGGAGGCCGTCGACCAGCTCCAGCGTGGCCAGGAAGTTGCCTTCGACGTCAGCCTGGAAGCGAGCGAAGTCCGCATGCCGCCAGGCGACGCAGACGCAGGTGAGCTCGTCGTTGGTCGGCCAGACGAGAATCAAGCGCCCAGGGCGTGGGTGGAACGACGCGCGGCGGGGCTCGATGCCGCTCCAGTAGGCGTAGTAGACGCAGGTGAGCGGCGGATGCCACGCGTACGCCTCGGCGGCCGTCTGGCGGACCACGGTCGAATGCAGGCCATCGGCCCCCACGACGAGCCGACCACCCAGCGCGAGCCTGGAACCCGAGCGGCTCCGACCGCGGATGCCCACCACTCGACCGTCTGACCATGCCAGCTCGTCGACCACGCAGCCCTCGAAGAACTCGGCACCGGCTTCGAGCGCGGCGTCGACCAGCAGCTGGTCCAGGACGGTTCGCCGCGGGCAGTACGTCTCCACGACACCGTCGACCGCGTCGCCACGACCCGAGAGCACCACCGGTCCGAAATCGACGGCCAGCTCGTCAATCGGCTGGCAGCCGCGCCCACGCAGTCGGTCCAGCAGGCCCCACGCTTGCAGCCGGGCGGCGCCACGCTGCCAGAGGAAGTGCGTCGAGAGCGTGTCGCTGGGAAAGGCCGCACGGTCGACCAGGGCCACCCGCTGGCCACGGCGGGCCAGCAGCATCGCCACGGAGGCCCCGGCGCAGCGCGCGCCGACCACGACAGCGTCGTACACGGCTCAGCTGACCGGGGCTGAGGCGGGCTCGCTGGCGGATACGCCAAGGCGCTGACGGATGGCAGTCCGAGCGCGCTGGAACGCGGTGCTGTCCTCGTACAGGATGAAGGTGGTGTTGGCGGCGACCAGCAGCGCCTCCAACTCGAAGGCGAGCTGCGCCGCGTCGACCTCAGCGGGCAGCTCACCGAGCTCCTGGGCATCGCGCGCGTGGCGTTCGAGGAGGTCGAGCCAGCGTCGCTGCTGGGCAGCGATCGCGTCGTGCACGGCACCGCGACGGGTGCCCACTTCGGCAGCGGCGGCGGCGAAGAAGCAGCCGCCGGGATAGACCTTGCGTTCGACGTGGGCCAGAAACGCCTCGCAGGTCGCCAGCAAGCGACGGATGCCGTGCGGCGCGGCCAGACCGGGACGGATGACCTCGTCCACGAAGGTGAGGCGCGCGTCCTCGATGGTGGCGAGCTGCATCTCCTCCTTTGAGCCGAAGTGGGCATACAGGCCGCTCTTGCTCAGGCCGGTGGCGCTGGCGAGCTGGCCAATGGACAGGCCTTCGAGGCCGTCGACGGTGGCGAGCTGGGCGGCGGTGTGCAGGATGGCGGCGCGGGTGTGCTGGCCGTGAGAGGAGGGCGGCATACGCTTGACAGCTTAAACGAACGGTCGTACTATCGCCACTCAGCACGACCGATCGTGCTAAATGCAATTGAGGAGGGCTGCCGCGTGCCGCTCATCAACGTCAAGCTCATCGAAGGCGTCTTCTCGCCCGACCAGAAGCGTGAGATCATCCACAAACTCACCGACAGCATGGTGTCCATCGAAGGCGAGGCCATGCGTGGTGTCACGTGGGTCGTCATCGAGGAGGTCATTAGCGGCGACTGGGGCATCGGTGGTCAGCCCCTGACCACCGCCGATGTGCGAACCCTGGCCAACGGAGTGCCAGTGGGGTGACAGGCGGCTTCTCGATCCGGCAACAGTCGTGTCCGCGGTGCGCCATCCGACGCACCGCCCATCTGGCGGATGGCAGCGGGTTCTGCTTCAACTGCCGTCTCCGCTGGTCCGGCCAGCACGCCGCGAGTCAATCCGCGGTGCCCCCGCGCAACGCTGCGCCGCCGTCGCCAGAGCCGTTCAGTCCCGCCGCGTGGGCCCGCCTCGAGATGTACCGGGCTGCCGTGCGCGCCGGCCTGTACAGCGACTGGCCGATCGGTTCGGCAGCGCTCGAAGCTCGTCGCTGAGAGCCACCCCTCGCCGCGGCGGGATACCGTTGGAGGACCGATGCGCGCTCGACGTCGTGGCGTTGCCCTCACGCCCATGGAAACCCGCCGGGATGTCATTCTGCGCGCCGCCGTGCTCGCCGACGAGCTCGGCTACGAGCTGTTCTCGATCTCCGAGGGCTGGACACTTGACGCCGCGCTGGTGCTGACTGAGGTCGCACTCCGTACACGCCAGATCCGTCTCATGTCCGGCGTCCTGTCCATGTGGGGGCGTACTCCCGCCACGCTCGCCATGACGGCGGCCACGCTCCATCAGATTTCAGGTGGACGGTTCGTCCTCGGACTGGGGCCAAGCACCCAGGCACTCGTCGAAGGCTTCCACGAGGTACCGTTCGTCCACCCAGCCGACACCTTGCGCCAGGTGACCCTGCGCGTGCGCGGTCTGCTTGCCGGCCAGACCGAGAACGTCACCAACCGCCTGGGCGCACGCCCGATCCGCCTGGGCCAGTCTCCCGTGGCCGACCTCCCGATCTGGTTGGCGGCCATGGGCAGCCGCACCGTGCAGGTCGTCGCGGAGGTGGCGGACGGTTGGTTCCCCTTCTATGTGAGTCGTGATCGGCTCAGCAGCTGGAGTGAGACGTTGACCGCGGCGCGCCAGGCCGCCGGTCTGCGGTCGGAGCCACTCACCGTCGCGGCCGGTCCGACCGTCGTGGTGGATCAGGATCCACCCACCGCACGCGGCATCGCGGCGGCCAGCGCCGCCTGGTACCTGTGCGCCATGGGCGATGTGTATGGCCGAGTCGTATCCGAGCAGGGGTATGCGGCCGAGGTCCAGGCGATTCAGGCAGCCAATCCGAGACCGCGCTTGCGCGACGGCATCGTGCCGCCCGAAGCAGCGGCCATTCTGGACGAGTTCACGGTCGCCGGCGACGCAACCGAGGTCCGCGCGCGACTGGCCGCTTGGGAGCCGGCCGTCGACGTACTGATGATCGTCTGCCCACCGGCCGTCCCCTGGGAGTGCCTGGAGGCGACCCTGCGCGCGGCGGCGCCTGAGCCCCTCCTGACAGGGTGAGGCACGCTGCAACCACCAGGTTCGTGGGCGTGTTTCAGTCTCCGAAGTCACACTCATGCCCGACTACCTGTTCACCGCGGACGCCCGCGGCCGCCTGGCCGCCGCCGAAGCCCTCCTCGATTCGGGAACCATGCACGTGCTGCGGCAGATCGGTGTCACCACGGGCTGGTCCTGCCTGGAGCTCGGCGCCGGCGGCGGTTCGATTGCCCGCTGGCTGGCGTCCATCGTCGGCCCCAGCGGACGCGTGACTGCCACTGACGTCGCCACCGAGCACCTCTGGGTGCAGCCCCAGACGGTGCAGGTCCGCCAGCACGACGTCGTCCGTGAGCCGCTCGAGGAAGCGGCCTTCGACCTCGTCCATGCCCGTTTGGTTCTCGAGCACCTGCCCGAGCGCGACCTGGTATTCCGCAAGCTCGGGAAGGCACTGCGGCCTGGCGGTTGGCTCGTCGTCGAGGACGTGGACTACGTGTCGGCGGTTCCGGTCAGTCAGATGGGGGCCGAGCTCCACGCTCGCACCCAGGCGGTCCGCCTGGATGTCTTTGCGCGCGCCGGCATCGCTCATCAGCTGGGCCGGACGCTGCCAGCGCGGCTGCGTGCTCTCGGCCTGGAGTTGGTCGGCAACGAAGCGCGCGCGTGGGTTATGGAGGGCGGCTCGCCCGGGGCGATGTGGTTCAAGCTGTCGCTCGACCACCTCCGCCCGCGGCTCGTCGGCCCAGGACTGCTGACGGACGCCGACATCGACCAGATGCTCGTCCTCTTCGACGACCCCGAGTGGTCCGCCCTGAGCCCCCTGATCGTCGCTGCCTGGGGCCGCCGCCCGTCAGACACATAGCGTCGCGATCTGTGGCCAGTTCATCGCGTCGGCCGCGCGCGCACGCGTGACACGCCGCGATGGGCCGCTGGGCTGCTGTCCGGCGGCGTCAGCCGGCGGGGGTTGGCACGCGCAGCGCCTGGCGGATGCGCTCGG
>JAFAWJ010000461.1 GCA_019242065.1 Chloroflexota bacterium | reverse complement strand
CGAAACGAAAAGCCGCGCCCGCTCGAATCGAGCTGCATCGACGACAGACCCAGGTCGAAGACGATGGCGTTCACCGGCTCCAGCTCCAGCTCGGCCAGATCGCCAAAATTGCGGTGCAGGAGCGTGACCCGCTCGACGAAGGGCGCGAGCCGCGCGGCCGCGAGGGCCAAGGCGCTGGCATCCGCGTCCAGTCCGACCAGGTGGCCGTCGGGCGACGATCGCTCGAGTAGCTCGAAAGCGTGTCCGCCAGCACCCAGCGTGCAGTCGAGCGCGCGGAAGTCGGCGTGGCCGCGCGGCTGGAGGGCGTCCACCACTTCGGCCAGCAGCACGCTCGTGTGGGCTGGGGCAGCGTCCATCGCCCGCTAGCCTCCATTGGCTCCTGCCAGGTGCTCGGCCAGCTCGGCGCTGCCGCGCTCGGCCTCGGAGCGCTCGCGCTGCCACTCCTGGCGTGACCAGACCTCGACGCGGTCGGCCAGTCCGACCACGACGACGTCGGTCTCGAGCTGGGCGTACTCGCGCAGGAACTGGGGGATGACCACGCGGCCGAGCTTGTCGGGCTGGGCGGGCACGGCACCTGAGAAGAAGTGGCGCTGCAGTCGGCGAGCATCGCTTTGCCAGGGATTGAGGGTGCGGACGCGTTCGGCCTGGGCGCGCCAGCTGTCGGTGTCCCAGATGACCAGGCAGCGGTCGAGCCCGCGGGTGAGGACCAGCCCGTCCTGGAGGGCCGGGCGGAACCGCGCGGGTACTGCGAGGCGACTTTTGTCGTCGATCGAGTGGTCAAACTCGCCGAGGAACAGTGTCGGCGGCGCCATGCGTCACCAGGTCCCCACTTCGATCCACTTTTTACCACGTTCTTCCACTGTAGGCGTCAGGTGCAAGCCGGAAGAGGCCGGGATATCCCAAAGCCGTGACAAGTTGCCGCCGTCGTGGCGCCGTTGTTTCAGCGGCGTGGCTCGGCCGTGGCGCGCGTGGCTCGCCCCCGCGATGGCTGGCTGGCCGGCCGCCAGAGGGCGAACAGCTAGCGGCTCGCCGCCAGCAGCTTCTCGCCGCGCACCTCGCGAAACAGCGCCAGGTGCTCATCGGCAATTCGGTCCCACCCGTACTGCATCACCGACTCGCGCGCCTGGCCCGCCAGCTGCGCGCGCAGCGCATCGTCGGTGAGCACGCGTCGCAGTCGTTCCGCGAACAACTCGGCGTCGCGCCACGGAACCAGCAACCCCGTCTCTCCGTCGCGCACGATGGACCGCAACCCGCCGACGCGGGTCGCCACGACGGGCGTGCCACACGCCAGCGACTCCACGGCGACGAGCCCGAACGACTCGTAGCTCGAGGGCATCACCGACACGTCCGCCGCCGAGTAATACGTCGGCAGCTCCTCGTGGGCGACCGCGCCCACAAACCGCGTGCGCTCGGCAACCCCGAGTCGCACGGCCAGGTGCTGCAGGCGCGCAATCTCGCGCGACTCGGGTCCCGTGCCCGGCCGTCCACCGACGATCAGTAGCTCGGCGTCCAGGTCGGTCAGCTGGGCGAAGGCCCGCAGCAAAACCTCGAGACCCTTCAAGCGCTGAATGCGGCCCACGAACAGGACCACCTTGCGCGACTCTGGCAGCCCAAGCTGCGCGCGCGCCGCGCCTCGCGGCTGGGCGCGGAACCGATTCAGGTCGACGCCGCCCGGGATCACCACGATCGGGGCGTGCTGGCCGTAGTGGCGGATCATCTGCTGCCGGTCGACAGCCGTCAGCGCCACGATGCGCTCCGAGCCAGCCATCGTGCGCCGCTCGATCTCGTAGCGGACGGCCTGCTCGCGTTCGGCGGCCGACTCCGCGACGCGGTTCTTGAGCTGGGCCAGCGTATGAAAGGTGCTGACCATTGGCACCCCCCAACGGTCCTTGAACAGGAGCCCGAGTCGACCCGAGAGCCAGTAGTGACTGTGGATCAGGTCGTAAGTGGTCCCGGTCAGCGCCCGATAACGCTGGATGCCGCACGCGAAGTCGGGCATGTAGTCGAGAATGTCGTACTTGTCGACGTGCCGATGCGGTCCGGCGTCGATGTGGATGACGCGGGCGCCGGGGGCATACTCGACCACGTCTGGGACGTCGGGCGCCTGCCGGCGGGTGAAGATGTCGAGGGTGGCGTCGCGGGCGGCGAGGGCGCGGCCCAGCTCGCGCACATAGACGTTCATGCCGCCCGTCTCCCAGCCGCCCAGTGGCGCCAGAGGACAGGTGTGCATACTGAGGACAGCGATCTTCAGGGACACGCGGACGGCCATCTCATACTACGGTGACAAACTGCACAAACCCGAAGAATTGCCACGACATTCCCGCCGGCGGCCAGCGCATTCGCAGAGAACGCGCCAACTCACCACAATCAACGGGCTGCCAACCCGCGAATCGGCGGACAAAACGATGCGCCGCCCTCGCGGCGGCGCCTGCGACCTCCCTGCGGGACTGTGGGTCGTGGGGGTGAGAGACTCAGGCGGCCTTCTTTTCCGCCTTTCGGCACTTGGTGCAGCGCAGTTCTTTACTGGTCAACTTCTTGTGAAACGTCTGGCCACAATTGATGCAGATCTCGCGGCCCTTATCTTTTCTGCCCATGCCTTGATTGTGGCGAGTTGGGCGGCTGCTTGGCAAAAGTGGGCCGTCGCCCGGCGCAAAAAGCCCCAATTTCGCGCAATGTGACACGGATTGCCCGCCGCGTGACGCTTTTTCGCCCGCGTGTGACGCTGCGTGTGACGCCTTCGGCCGCAGGCTGTGCGCATGCCGATGTTGCGCTCATTTCTGGAATGGCTGACTGCCGAACGCGTTGGCTGGTTCGGGGCGGGCCTGAGCGTGGCCGCCGTGGGCGTGGTCGGTTACCAGGTGGTCGTCGCCTCGCTGCTGGGCAGTCTGGTCGCCCCACCGCTGGCGCTGCCCGGGCCGCAGCCGTCGACGACCGCCACGCCGACGCGCACGGCATACCCCACCGCCACGCCGTATCCGACGCGCACGCCATACCCCACGCGCACTCCCTACCCAAGCCGCACGCCAAGCCCCACGCCGACACCCTCACCCACGCGCACCCCCGTTCCCACGCATACGCCATTTCCTACCCATACGCCCACTCCCGATCTCGAGCCACCCGACGCGCTGGCCACCGCGATCCTGGCTGATCCGGACACGATCGTTGACGCCGTGGCCACCTTCGCGGCGCGCACCAACGGCGCCTTCGACGCCCTGCAGACCACCCCGGGCAGCCGATGATCGTGCTGCTGGTCTGCACAGCGGCGCTGACGGGCATCGGCGTAACCGAGGTGACACACCCCCTGCCGCTCGCGCCGCTGTTGCTCGCCGCGCTGCTGGCCGGCGTCGCCATCCCGCTCACGCCGCGCCAGCCCGTGTGCCGACGGCTGGCCCTGGCCGCGTGCGCGCTGAGCCTGGGCGCCATGCGCGGCTCGATCTCCGCCACGGCGGGCGCGCCTTTCGGCATCACCGAGACTCTTGCCGCCAGCGTCGCCTGGCCCTTCGGTGCGGCCGAGACCCTCGCCGCCAGCGTCGCCTCGCCAATCAGCGCTGTCGAGGCGCGTCTGGCCGTCCTCGCCGCCACCCTCCAGTCGTTGCGTGCCGCCGCGGACGCGGGCATCCGCGCCTGGCTGCCCGAACCCCAGGCGTCTCTCGCCGCGGGCGTGCTCCTCGGCGGCAGCGGCGCGCTCGACCCGGCCTTTCGCACCGAACTCCAGCGCTCTGGCCTGGGTCACCTGGTGGCCATCGACGGCTTCAAACTGGTCGTGGTCGCCGGGCTCGTCGGCTCCCTGGCCAGGCGCCTGCTCGGGCCCAGTCTCGCCTTACTTCCCACCCTCCTGGCGATTGCCAGCTACACGCTGGTATCCGGCGCGCACCCCTCGGCCATACGCGCCGCGCTGATGGTGAGCCTGGCGCTGGTCGGCTCCGCCGGTGGACGCGTCGCCGAACCACTCACCAGCCTGAGCGTGGCCACACTCGGCATGGCGCTCGTCGACCCGGGCGTGTTGCTCGATCTCGGCCTGCAACTGAGCGTCTCGGCGACCCTGGGCATCGTCCTGCTCGAGCCAGTGCTGCACCGCCGGCTGCCCTTGCGACGGCTGCCAAAGCTGGTTGGCGAACCAGTCGGGTTGACGCTGGCGGTCACCCTCGCGTGTCTGCCGGTCACGCTCAGTCGCTTTCAGGTCGTCTCGCTGGCTTCGCCCGTGGCCCACATCGTGGCCGTGCCACTGCTGCCGGTGGTGTTGGTCGCAAGCGGCGTGCTGGCTGTGGCCGCCGCGCTGCCGCTGCCCGGTGCACAACTGGTCGGCGTGTGCGCCTGGCTGGCGTGGCTGCCGACGTCCCTACTCGCGGCCACGATCCACCTGGTCGGCAGCCTGCCCGGCGCCGCGATCTCGACTGGCCGACTGCCGCCCCTCGCAGCCGGGCTGCTGGCCGGCGTGCTGGTCGCCTGGGGCGTGTGGTACATGCCCGAGCTTTCGGACGCGCGCCGCGCCTGGCGGCGCTGGTGGTCTGACCGCGATGCCGCGCACGCCCCCGCGGGCCTGATCAGTGCTTGCGCCGTCGCGCTCGTGCTGTTACTGCTGATGCGACCCG
Organism: Chloroflexota bacterium; assembly: GCA_019242065.1. Next base: position 4,337 of record JAFAWJ010000461.1, on the reverse strand, counting down.
GCGGCCAGGTGGCGGTCAGCTCGCTGTCGCTCGGCCGCGGCGAGGCCGTCTTTGTGCGCGGCCCGACGGGCCGCACGACACTGGTAGTTCGCGGCAACGCCGACGCGCGGGCGCTGGCGGACGCGGTTGCCGATCACCTGGACGTGTGGGAGCACAAGCTCGACCAGGTGATCGTCCTGGATCCAGGCGCCCAAAAAGCCCTCGGCCTGACGCTGGCGCGCTACCCCGCCGACGAGCTCACCCGCGCGCCCCCAGATTCCCAGGTGGACCTGGGCGCAGGTCAGACGCTGACGATCGCCTCCGATGGCGGGCGGCTGGCGGTGGCCGTAGCCACGCCCGGCGCCAGAGTGCCTAGGTGAGCCCCGCCCACTTTTGCAGCCAGACCAGGATCAGCAGATTGAGCATGATCACGATGAACATGATGACCAGCTCCATTCCTTCGCTGACGACCATCTGACGGCAACTCCCTCTAAAAGCGTGTGCTTACCTACGAGTGTACTCTTGTCGGCCCGGTGCAGCTAACTACCTGACGTATGAAAATCGTCTTTGAGAGCGATCCGCTACGAGGGCCGCGTCGTTCCCGACTCGCTCGTCGCCATCCGCGCCGCGAACCCGCCCGAGGCCATCCCCGAGCCGCTGCCACCCGACCCCGCCGCCGCCGTCGCAGCCGACGACGACCCAGAACCCGCCGAAGAGCTGCCGCTCGAGCCACTCGCCCCGCCCGTGGAACCCGCCGCGCCCGGGTGCGCGCCGCCGGAGGCCATCCGCGAGTTGCCGTCGAAGTACGCCCCTTCCTGCACGATGAGCGCCCCCGCATTGATCTCGCCCGTCACGCGCCCCGTCGGACGGATCTCCACGCGCCCGTCGCAGAAGATCTGACCATCTAGTTGACCCGCCACCGTCACGTGCTGCGCGGTCAGCCGCGCCGTCACGCGCGCCTTTTCTTCGACGATGATCATGCTCTTGCTTTCGATCTCGCCCTGGATCGTCCCCAGCAACCGCACCGATCCTTCGGTTTTGAGCGTCCCCTCGAAGCTGGTGTGCTCGCCGATAAGGCTCTCGACCTCACCCTCGTAGTTCATGCCGAGCGCTCGCGCGTTCGGCGCACCGGCGTTGGCCTCGTTGGCTGGTCGAAACGTTGCACTGGGAGCTGCTCCCTGTCCAGCAACGGCTGGCCCCGCGGTCGATCCAATCGTCGGGTCACTCGATTCAGGCACGGGCGGCGCGGCTCCTGTCTCTTCACGGTCCTTGGACAGCGCGCCGCGGAATCGTGTCCATTCCTGTTCTTCGGACTTTTTGAACATGGCCTCCTCCGAGGGCAGCCACTCACCGACGCGCCCCGTCGCAGTATAGGGCTCTCTCGTGCGAATGTGTGGCGAGGTGCCCACGCGCCCCGCCACAATTTGAGCTACATGCCCGCGGCGCTACCCCCGACCTTGCAGCAGCTTCTCGATCGGCGCCTGGCCGTCCTCCGCCAGGCGCACCCCGACCTGGACGACGCGCTGTCGCTGCAGCACGCCATCATCAGCACCCAGTTGGCCGCGCCGCGTCCACCAGAGCTCAGCGCTTTTCCGTTGCCGCGCCAGCAGGTGGTCGCGCGGCTCGAAGAGGGCGTGCCGCTGCTCCACGAGCAGCCCGCAGCGGTGGACCTGCACTTCGCCGCCGACCTCTTCAGCCGTCTCCTGAACGCGCTGCTAGAGCGCGAGACTGCTTCAGCCACCGACTCGCCGAACACTGGCGCGGAGCCGCTGATCGCCGCGGCCACGACGGGCCGGCTCGATCCCGAAAGTCTCTTCGGGGAGGCCTTCGTCCAGCACACCGACCACATCGGCCAGATCGCACACGCCGCCGACCTCGAGCCAGATCGGCTGTCGGCTGTCGCCACGTGGGCAGTTGCGCCCATCCTGCGCGCGTATGCCTCGCGACTCCAGCCGCTCCTCGCCCAGGCCGATGCCGTCTGGGAGCGAGGCTACTGTCCCATTTGCGGTGGGTGGCCGCTGCTGGCCGAGATGCCCGAGGGCGAGCGAGCCCCATCCCTCCGCTGCGCCGCGTGCGCCAGCGCCTGGGCTGTGCAGCGCCCGATGTGCCCGTACTGCGGTAACACAGACGCGCAAACGACCTTGAAGACCCTGACGCTCGACGGGCAAGCCCGCTTTCACGCCCTGCTGTGCGACCGCTGCACCGGATACCTCAAGGCCGGGCGGACGTTCGAGTCGCCGCCCGCCGAGCTGCTGGCCGTCGACGACGTCGCCAGCCTCCACCTCGACCTGGCCGCCATCGAACGCGGCTATCGGCGACCGTCTGGCAGCGGCTATCGCATCGAGCTGGCCGTGCCCGACGACGAGTGGCTCGAGGAGCTCGTATGAGTCTGCTGCTCGAGGCCACCGAGGCGCTGACCCCGGTCGTTCCGCGTCACTACGTGCGTTTTGTGGGCGCCCAGGCCGAAAACGTCGACGCGGGCGTCATCGGCGAGATCCGCTTCACTATCTTTGTCGAGGATCGTGAGCTGGTCACGCTCATGTGCTCGCCGCACCAGCTGCGTCCGCTGGTGGTCGGGTTCCTGTACCTCGAGGGTCTGATCGAAGGCGTCGACGATCTGGAGATGCTGCGCGTGTGTCTGGAGGATCGGCTGGCCGACGTGCGCCTGGCACACGGCTTTCCCGACGTGCCGCCGCGCAAGATTCTGACCTCGGGCTGCACGGGCGGCGTCAGTTTTGGCAAGTACCTGGACGATATCGAGCAATTCCGGATCACCGACGAGCCGCCGCCCGTCACGCCGCCGCAGCTGTATGCACTCTTACGTGAGCTGTACGACAGCTCGGGCCTGTATCGCGCCTCAGGTGGCGTGCATACCTCGATCTTTGCCGAGCCCCAGGCGGCAACGCCGCGCTACGTGGCCGAGGATATCGGTCGACATAACACGATCGACAAGCTGCAGGGCATGGCGCTGCTGGACGAGGTCTCGACGCGGGGCGGGATCATGCTGGCGTCGGGGCGCATCTCCAGCGAGATGCTGTTCAAGGCGGCCATCATGGGCGTGCCCGTGGTCGGCTCGCGCACCAGTCCGACGAATTTGGCCCTGGCGGTCGCCGAGCGGCTGAACATCACCGTGTGCGGCTACCTGCGCCAGGGCAGCATGAACGTGTACACCCACCCCGAACGAATCCAGCCGTGAGCTTGCGATGAACTCACCTGGCGGCTATGTCTACGTCTTATTTGGCGAGGACACGTTTGGTCGCGACGAGGCGGTCCAGACCCTCAAGGAGCGCATGCGTGGGCTGCCCGCCGGCGATCACAACCTGTCCGAGCTGGGTCCCGAGACGAGTGTCGCTGCCCTGCGCATGTCCGCCGACGTGGTGCCGTTTCTGGCCGAGCGGCGCATGATCATCGTCCGCGGTCTGTTCGGCCGACTGGCGGGCCGTGGAACGGGCGCCCGCCGCCCCGGTCGCGCGCGCAGCAAAGCGGCCGAATCCGCGCCCGACGAGCTGCAGGCGCTGCTCGACTACCTGGCCGATCTGCCGCAGTCGACCTCGCTGGTGTTCGTCGAGGACGACCGTCTGACAACCGGTGCGATCGAAAAGGCAATTCCCCGTGGCCGCGCCGCCATTCGCGAGTATCCGCGCATCGTGGACGTGGCCGGCTGGGTTCGCAACCGGGCGAAGTTCGTCGGCGTCGACCTCGACGAGGGCGGCGTGCGCGAGCTCGCGTCGCTGGGCGGCGGCGACCTGCGCCGACTGGACAGCGAGCTGTGCAAACTGCGCGACTACGCCGGGGGGCGGGCCGTGACACGTACCGACGTGCGCGAGATGGTCGTGGGTCGCGACGTCGCCATCTGGACCTTGCTCGACGGCCTCGCCGAGCGCCGCGCCGACAAGGCCCTGTCCGCGCTGCACGCGCTGTACAGCCAGGGTGAGCCGCCAGAAGCATTGCTGGGGCGCGACATCGCGCCGCATTACCGCCGGCTCATGGTGGCTCGCGAGCTGTCGCTGGCCAGCCGTCAGGAACGCGCTGCCGTCGAGGTGAGCGCGCTCGGTCTGAATCCGGCGACGGTCGGGCGCTGGTCGGACCAGGCCGCCGGATTCGAGCGGAGCGAGCTCGAGCACGCGCTCGAAGTGCTGCTGGAGCTCGATCGGCACATCAAGCTCGGCGAGACCGAGCCTGAGCCGGCGCTGGAGGTGGCCGTGCTGCGGCTGTGTACGCGTTTGACGCCGACGTAGCTGCCCAGAGTGCGGATTTCGCTATACTCCGCGCTCGTGGCCAATACCAGGTCGGCACAGAAGGCGATGCGTCAGGCAGAGCGCCGCGCACTACGCAATCGGGCGGCTCGCTCGGCAGTA
>JAFAWJ010000232.1 GCA_019242065.1 Chloroflexota bacterium | reverse complement strand
GGGTGGCGTGCTCGTCGTCATCCTCGGCTGGGCGGCTTGTGGTCGCACTCTGTTCGAGCCAACGCTGCGAGTTCTCACGTTGATCGTGCTGGCGCAGGCGCTGGCCACGCTGGCCGCGTTCCTCGTGAGCGCGGCCTCGCCCGCGCTAGAGGTCGGTACCTCGGCCACTCGCCTGGTCGAGCAGTGGCTGCCGCTGGGGCTGTTTGTCACCGCTGTCGGCCTGACTCGAACTGGCCACTTATAATCGGCCCCGGCGATGAGGATTCTGCTCGCCGCGAAAACCCTGGGCGTCGGCGGGTTGGAACGCATTGTGGTCGCTCTGGCTCGTGAGCTGTGTGGTCGCGGGCACGATGTCTGGGTGGTGTCGTCAGGCGGCGACCTGGTTGCCGAATTGCGGCGCACGGGTGCCGAACATGTCCTGGCGCCGCTGGACATCACCTCGCCGATCGCCGTTGCCCAGGCAGCGCGTCAGATCCGCCAGGTCATCGTCGAGCACCACATTGACCTGGTGCATTCGTTCTCGGCTACCGCGTCCGTGGCGATCAGCCTGGCGCTGCGCGGGCGGTCGGCCAACGGACTCGGCGGCGTGCGCGTGGTCAGCTCGCCGATGGGTCTGCAAAACTCGCCGCGAGAATTGCCAGTCACGACCTGGCTGCGCAACTGGTTCCTCACGCTCGGCGCCGAGCAGATCCTGGTGATCTCACCCGAAATTCGCCGGCACCTGAAACGGGTCGGGGCTCGCGAGACGGCGCTCGTGGACTTCAACTTCGTGGGGCTCGATATCGAAACGTTCCAGCCGTCCCAAGAGGACTACCAGTCGGTGCGGCGCGAATTTGGCTTTGACGGGGACGCTCGACTCGTCTCCACGATCGGCGCGCTGCATCCCCGCAAGAGCCACGAACTGTTCATCGAGGCCGCACGACGTGTTGTGGCCACCGAGCCGCGTGCCTGTTTTTTGATCATTGGCGAGGGCGAGCTGCGCGCCGAACTGGAGGCCCTCGCCCTCAAGCGAGATCTCAAGGGGCGACTGGCGTTCACTGGTGTGCGTGAAGACGTCGCGCGGTTACTGTCCGCCACAGACGTCTATGTGAAGCCCGGCGTGGTCGAGGGGTTCATTGGCATCACCGTGCTGGAGGCGTTGAGTCTGGGCAAGCCGGTCGTCGCCTTCGAGACGCAAGATGTGAAGCTTGCCTTGACCGACGGAAAGACGGGTTTGATTGTGGCCAATGGCGACGTCGATCAGCTCGCGGAGCGGATTGTGTACCTGCTGCAAAATCCCGAGGTAGGCAGTCGGCTGGGGCAGGCGGGGCAACAGCTGGTTATCGAGCGCTTCGACTTTGGTGTCCTGGCGCGTCGACTGGAGGAGTTCTACCAGGGAGTCGTGGGCCGGTCTGTGGTGTTGTCACCCTAAGGCATGGACTCGCCTGATGAATCCGCGCACGACGCTGGGTGGCTGTCAGGAATGCCTTGCGTGCGCCAACGTGGTCGCGACACGGACTTGCTCACGCTGGCGGAACTTGGTCCTGGTCTGGACGCACTGGTGAGCGGTCGAATCGTCTGGAGGAAGAAGTCGAATTCGAGGTGAGCCATCCGACAAGGTGTCTTCCGAGACTCAGCGGGACGAGCCAGGGTGGGGCGTTGCCGCCGTGCTCGGGCTCAAATCACGTCGCGGCCGACGTGCAGTGCGCGGCCGTGTCGCTGACGGATTGAATTGGACCGTTGGGCGCTGCAGTACGCAACCAAGTCATGAGTGTAACGATGAGCGGCAGGCAGCACGCCGTACGTATTCGATCCAGCGCCGACCGGGACGCACGAGTGCCGTCAGCGTTTACATTGGGATGAGATGTCAGCTGTCCATCCCCCCGCCGCGACAACCCGTAGCGAGCTCGTTGCCGAAATCGATGCACGGGCGGGTGTGCTCGGAGGCGCTTCTGGCTATGGCTGATCGAGACGTGCGGTGCCTCCTCCGCACTCCCCGAAGGCCGAGAGCCAGCCGACTCCGGCTCAGCCGAGGTGCCGACGCACGGTATAACTCCGCCCGCATGCTGCTTTCTGGACGGCCCGCACGTCATGCAGCCTGAGTCTCAACCCCGAATCCTCGTCACAGGCGGCTCTGGCTTCCTGGGTCGGCAAGTCCTCGAGGTTCTGGCGCAACGCGGCTATGAGCGCATCGACGCACCTCGGCACGCCGACTACGACCTCACGGTTGCCGAGCAGGTCGCCGCCTGCGTGCGCGACACGCAGCCAGACGTGATCATCCACATGGCGGCGGTGGTGGGTGGCATCGGCGCCAATCAGGCGCGACCAGGGGAGTTCTTCTATCAGAATCTGGTGATGGGCGCCGAGTTGATGGAGCAGGCGCGTCGTCAAAGCGTGACGAAATTCGTTGCGATCGGAACGATCTGCGCTTACCCCAAATTCACGCATGTCCCGTTTCGCGAGGATGACTTGTGGGCAGGCTACCCCGAGGAGACGAATGCTCCGTACGGCCTGGCCAAGAAGATGCTGCTGGTCCAGGCTCAAGCGTATCGAGCGCAATACGGCTTTGATGCCATCTTTTTGCTGCCCACAAACCTGTACGGGCCTGGCGATAACTTCGATCCACAGAGCTCACATGTCATTCCGGCCCTGATCCGCAAATGCGTCGAGGCTCATGACACAGGGGACACGGCGATTACGGTCTGGGGAACCGGCCAGCCGACGCGCGAATTCCTGTACGTCAGAGATTGCGCCGAGGGGATCGTCGCGGCGATGGAGCGCTACGAAGATGCCGAGCCTGTCAACCTTGGCAGCGGTGAGGAGATTCGCATCGCAGACCTCGCGCGGTTGATTGCCAATGCCTGCGATTTCCACGGGCAGGTTCGATTCGATCCTTCGCAGCCAGACGGCCAGCCTCGGCGCAAGCTAGATACCTCGCGCGCGCTGGCCGCCTTTAACTGGCAGGCAACAACTGCGTTTCCGGAGGGTCTGCAGGCGACAGTTGAGTGGTATCGAAGTGTTCGACCTGAAGGCGATCCGAGGTATACTCACACCGCGCCATGATCTACAGCGACGCGTTGTTTACCTTCGTCACTTCGACATGATGGGCCGCCGCCACGCGTAGGCCACTAACCCATCATGTCGAAAGGAGCGGTCCAACTGGACCGCTCCTTTCATTTACTCTTCAGGAGGTTTGCTCCAAACACTATGACCGACACGAACGTGAGTCCAGAGACTGACTGGCGACGGCAGTTGGACGCGTTGGAATCGACGGCTCTGGCGCAACTCGAACACGCGATCGACGCTACTGCCCTCGAACAGTGGCGCGTCGCCAATCTTGGTCGCAAGAGTGCCCTGTCCGATTTGATGGGCGGTCTCGGCAAGCTGGATGCCGAGAACCGGCGCGCGGTGGGCAGCGCCGCGAATCAGGTCAAGCGCTCGCTGGAGAATGCCTTCGCCGCGCGTGAGGCGGCTGTCCGTACACGCGAGCTCACCGAAGCTCTGAGCCGTGAGCGGATCGATGTGACGTTGCCGGGTCGGCCTCCGGCGATTGGGGCGGTGCATCCGATCACTCAGACCATCAACGAATGTGTGCAGGTGCTGGGCGGCATGGGCTTTCAGGTCACCCAGACCCCGGAGTTGGAGACGGACTACTACAACTTCGAGTCATTGAATATTCCGGCCTGGCATCCCGCGCGCGACATGCAGGACACGCTGTACGTGCGCGTGCCGGACCTGGTGCTGCGCACTCAGACGACGGCATATCAAGCGCGGGTGATGACCACCCAGGATCCGCCCGTGCGCATCATCAATGTTGGACGTTGTTATCGCGCAGAACAAACAGACGCGACCCATGAGTGGATGTTCCATCAAATCGATGGTCTGGCGGTTGACGAAGGCCTGACCCTCGCGGATCTGCGTGGCACACTCACGACTTTCGCCCAACGCATGTTCGGATCGGCAATCCGCACCCGGTTCCGCTGCGATTACTTTCCGTTCGTCGAGCCGGGCGTTGACTTCGCCATTTCTTGTTTCCGGTGCGACGGGTCCGATCCGAGTTGCTCCATCTGCCATGGCTCGGGGTGGCTCGAGATCATGGGGGCGGGCATGGTGCATCCGCGTGTGCTCGAGCGCGTGGGGTATGACAGCTCGCGGCTCACGGGCTTCGCGTGGGGGATGGGCATCGAGCGCATCACGTTGATCAAGTACGCGATCGAAGACATCCGGCTGTTCTATGTCAACGACTTGAGGTTCCTGGAGCAGTTCAGATGAAAGTACCGCTCAGTTGGCTGCGTGAGCTGGTCGACATTGACGTGCCTCTTGCGGAGCTGCGGCAGCGACTCACCATGGCAGGGCTCGAAGTTGAAGAGCTGCACGAGGTTGGCAGCGACTGGCACGCTGTCACCCTCGGCCGTGTGGTGGACCTCCAACCGCATCCGGGTCGCGATGGACTGCACGTCGCCGAAGTCGATCTCGGCGGTCGCCGCGTCACAGTGGTCACCGCGGCGCCGAACCTGACCGTCGGTGACATTGTTCCCCATGTCGATGTCGGTGGACGGCTGCCGAGCGGGGAAGTTGGACGGCGCGCGTTCGCCGGCATCACCTCCGAGGGCATGGTGTGCTCAGGTGACGAGTTGGACATCTCACCTGACAAAGAGGGCATCTATCTTTTTGAGGAAGACGCACCGGTCGGTCAGCCGCTGCGGGACTACCTCAGCGAGGTGATCCTCGACATTTACATCACTGCTAACCGGCCCGACTGCATGTCGATGTTGGGTATTGCCCGTGAGGTGCATGCGCTGTTCGGTGCGGCGTACACGCCGGCGCTGCTGCATTTGCTCGATCCTGCGACCGCGACGGTGCCAGGCACAGTTGGCCAACCGCCGGTTGGTGATGTCCTTTCGGTGCGCATTGACGATGCCCAGGGGTGTCCGCGCTTCAGCGCATCCGTGCTGCGCGGGATTGGCATCGGACGCTCGCCGCATTGGCTGGAGCGACGCCTGCATTTCTCCGGGGTGCGTCCGATCAATAACGTCGTGGACGTGACCAACTACGTGATGCTGGAGGTTGGGCAGCCATTGCACGCGTTCGACGCGGAGCGGCTGGGTTCGAGCAGCATCGTCGTTCGGCGCGCGACCCCCGGAGAGCGGCTGCGCACGCTCGATGGCGAAGAGCGGACACTCACATCCGAAATGATGGTGGTGACCGACGGTCGGCGAGCGCGGAGTCTGGCGGGCATCATGGGCGGCGAGGACAGTGAGATCTCGGATGCGACGCGGCAAGTGGTCTTGGAGGGCGCGAGCTGGGACCGAGCGATGATCCGACGCACGTCGGCGGCGCTGACCCTGTCTTCGGAGGCCTCGCGGCGCTTTGGACGGGGTGTGGATCCTGATCTGACCACCCTGGGTGTGGCGCGGGCCACGAAGCTCGCACTCGAGTTGGCGGGGGGCTCGGCCGCCGTGGGGATGGCCGACGAGTACCCGGGCAAGAGCGCGCTCCGCGGCATCGAAGTCCAGCCGCGGCAGATCGATGCCCTGCTGGGGATGACCGTGCCTCGCCCCGAAATGGTTCAAACACTGGAACGGCTCGGGTTTCAGCCCGAGGATCGACCTGACGATGGCATTCATGTGACGGTCCCGGGCTGGCGCCGATTCGACGTCGAGGGCGCAGCTGACCTTGCTGAGGAAGTTGGGCGTATCGCGGGGTTCGACCGGATCCCAGCGACGATGCCCGAGGGGGCGCTGCCTTCCCTACGGTCAGACGGTGATCGTGGGTATGGCGAGGAATATCGAGCGCGACAACTGCTGGCGTCCGCTGGCCTGCAAGAGGTCATTACCTATTCGCTCGTCGATCCCGCTCTTGCGCGGCAGCTCGCGGTGGAACCACTGCCGACGGCGGACGGGGTCACGCCATTGCGGGTGGCGAATCCTCAGTCGACCGAGCTCAGTGAACTGCGCTCGGATCTGCTCGGAAGTCTCTTGATGGTGCTGCGATCGAATCTGCGGCAGCGTGACCGGGTCGTCTTGTTCGAGTTGGCGCGCGTCTGGCAGGGACCCCTTGACGCAGCGACCGTGGAGCGTCGGCACGTCGGCATCGCGATGAGCGGTCGGCGCGATCCGCGGTACTGGGCGGGTGGTGACGGCAATTTCGACTTCTTCGACATCAAGGGCGTCGTCGACGCACTGGCGGCAGGCTTCCACGTGGATCTCGCGTATTCGCCTGGCCAGCACCCGAGTCTGCATCCTGGGCGCACGGCTGAGGTGTGCGTCGGGTCGAGGCGTCTGGGCATCGTCGGCCAACTCCATCCGATTGTGGCAGAGCGATTCGATCTGGGATCTGCGCTGGTGGCGTTCGCCGAAATTGATTTCGACGAGTTGCTGCAGGCGGCTCAACCCTTGCTTTCGGTCGCGACCCCGTCGCGCTTCCCGCCCGCGGATCGAGACATCTCGTTCATTGTTGAAGAGGCCACACCTTACGGCGACATCGAGCCTGTCATTCGTGGTGCGGCGGGCGACCTCCTCGAATACGTCGAGCTCTTCGACGTGTTTCGCGGGGGCGCCGTCCCTGCCGGCCACAAGAGTCTGGCGGTGTCTCTGCGCTACCGCGCCGCGGACCGCACCCTGGACGATGACGAGGTGAGCGCTGCGCACGGTCGCGTGGAAGAAGCGCTGCGAGCTCGGTTTGGTGCTGAAGTGCGCGGGCGCGCTTGAGCTCGAGTTGGCGGAGGAGGGTGCCTATAAATGCGCCTTATGAGAATGATCGGACCAATCCTACTCGCGCGCGAGTGCCCATAGGCGTACGCTTGAGCGAGGAGGTGGTGCGATATGAGCCCGAGCGAATTGATGGTTCGGACGGTTCACTGGGTCTGTCCCTGCTGCGGCGAGGTGGCCCGCACCGCACGCCAGCCCCAGACGTGCACGACGTGTGGCCGGAGCGAGGCGGCCTTCGAACAGCAACGCGAGGTTTCGCTCCCGTCTGACTAGCGGTCGCGGCAGACGTGCCGACCTAGCCGGGAGAGCCGCTGGGCGCCTCTGCTTTGCGCGGCTTCTTTTTGGGACGGTGCTGGTTGCGGGCCGGGGCTTTCGAAGCAGGCGGCGAGTTGCTGAGCACGCTCTGAACGTGGCTGGCTCTGGCTTCGAGTACGCGGGCGATAGCCGCGCGCCGGTCCGCCTCGACCGCGGCGGCGTCGCGTCCAAAACGTTCCGCCGAAGCGCGCGCGAGCGACGCGCGCTGCTCAGGGTCTGAGTTCATCGGCGGATCCAGGTGGACCGAGAATGTTGGTAGCCGCTGGCCGCGAGATGAAAGCCGCACGTAACACTGATGCTCGCCGAGCTCGATCAGGTCTTGTTCGTCGACGGCACCTCCCAGCTCGGCGACGAGATACTCGGCGTCTTCGGCGCTGCAATTGAAAGCAAACAACCCGTCAAGATTGGCGAAGACGGTTGCTCGCAGGCCGCGACCTTCTTCCTGTCCAATCGCCAGCAGTCGAGCCAGGCTCTGGGTTGCCAGGACGAGGTTTGCTCCGTACTTGCTCAACTCCGCGAGGATGCCTTCGTAGTCGGCACCAGGGATCGTGTGAAATTCGTCGACGAACATACTGATGGGCCAGCGCGCATCCGCCTGCTGACTGGCTTGTTCGGCAACGGCCAGAGTGACGAGGTTGAGCAGAGTGCTACCGATGAGCGCCGCCGCGCTTTCGCCGATGATTCCACGGGCGGTGTTGACGATGACGACGGCGCCGTCCCGCAGCCACGCTGAGGGGTGGATGGTGGATGCTGATTGCCCGACGATCTGGCGCGCCGCCGTACTACCTTCGAAGCGGTGGACTTTCGTCAGTACCGGATTGATGACTTCTAATTGGAAGCGACGCTCTAACGTCTCGAAATACTCGGCCCACCAGGTCCGAATCGACGGATCTTCGATCTTGCCCACTACGTCGCGACGGAACAAGGTGTCAGACAGAATGGTCGGAACCTGCAGCAGCGTGTACTGATGGTTACGGCCGTTGACAGGGTCTGCTTGACAGATGAGCCGGTTTGCTTCGAAGAGCGTCAGCAGCGCGTACCGAAACGCATCCTCCATGCGCGGACCCCAGTAACGGTCACCCCATTCACGCTGGAAAACGGCCAGGGCATTGTTCACCGCTCGGTCGCGATTCCAACCGAGGCCAGTGTCGAGCAGATTCAGCCCAAAGGGGCGCGCCGTATTGGCAACGTCCAGGAAGACGACGTCTGGCTTGCGCTGAGATGGAACCAGCCCCAGGAGTGCCTCGGCGAGGTCGCGATGCGGATCGACCAGCAGAACCGCTCGATGTGGCTCGGCTTGCATCGCGTGGTGCGCCATCCGCTGCATGAGTGTTGATTTGCCACGCCGGGTCTTGGCGACCAGCAGCAGGTGGCGGCGCAAAACGTCGGTCGGCAAGGCGACCGGGACCTGTCGGCCTTGATGATGTGAGGTCCCGATGCGACAGCCATCCGCCACCGCCGTCGGCAGCGGTAACCAGCGTCGGGCGGTGGTGCGTTCGAGCAGCGCAACGTCGGCGGCCGCATGCGGCAAATGCCACACTCCGGCGAGCTCGAGGGTGGTCAGGACGGCGAGCCTTCGGCGTGGAGTCCACGGCCGTGGTGAGTGTGCCGCGGCGCACTCGGCGTTGGCTGCACGCGCCATGAAGCCGTTGGCGGCGGCCAGATTGTAGCGACGATACGCCGTGGCCAGGCGCGTCAATTGCGAGGCCATCAGTTGAGGTGAGGTATCAGCCGGCGCATAGACGATGAGACGCACCTCGGTGCGACACGCGATCCGCGTTACTTTTTCGCGCACGAGCTCCATGTCGTACAGGGTTGGCCGGAGGAGTCGACGTGCCGCCCACAGCACAGCCGTGATGATGCTGATGCTGGCAGCGAACAGAACCGCGAGCTCGCTCCACTGCGCGGCGCGCGCCAGCACATAGCCTTGCAGCCCCACAATCAGGACTCCAAACAGAAGGACGAGGAAGCCCAGCATCGGACCGATGCTTTCATTGGGCCGCTGCACGCGTTCCTGTTCGAGAGGGTGCTGGACGGAGTACCTCTGGTAGTCACGACACCAGTTCTCCTCTGCTGGAAGCAGGACGAGCTGACTGAGTCCCCGCCAGCCCGCAGGCAGGTCGCCCAGGGCGCTAAGAATTCCGAGCACCGGGTCGGCCTGCGCGGCGCGCTCACCGTCGACGTCCAGGTCAGTAAAGGTGCGTAGTGGCAGATAGGCGGGCGCGCGTAGCCCGAGCGTGCAAGCTGTCGCCTTCTCGCCCGGATGTGGATAGGCGGGATCCTGCTTGGCCGGTACTTCACGAAAGTCTGCTTGTGGGTATGCCGCGCCAAGCTGACTCAAAATCTGGTCGCGCACCGGCGCGGTGGCGGCGCGGATGAAAAAATGTCGCTGGTTGGAATCAGCCGCTAGCTCCAGAGAAAATGGTTCGTCGATGGCGACTGATGCGAAGAAATTTTCGGCTGATGTCAGCGCCGCGGCATTTGTGCGCGGCGTGACGATCTCGACCACGTGCGAGTCGGCAACGCGGTCGTCAGCCAGGCGGCGGCGTCTAACTGCGAGTCGCACGCGCCACTCCGTTCGTGCTGGGATGTACCGCTGCTAGCTGGGCGAGCTCTGCAAGCTCGCGTGGTGCGGTTGTCGCCAGTCGGTGCTCGGCAGGACTGGCTTCGATGCTGATCGGCAGGCGTGCGCCGCGCGCGAAGAGCAGACCCTCGCCCTTATTGGCGCCCAGCAAATACTGGCGTTCCTCAGTCGTCAGTTGGAAGGCGTCGGTGACCGCTTCGACCGTGGTGGCATCCTGCTTGAGCAGAAGCTTCATTGCCGCATTGATCAAGACCGCCCGGCCGTGGTCGGAGCGCACGAAGTCGGCGACGTCCTGGGTAATGGTCACCAGGCCGAGGTAGTACTTGCGGGCGCG
>JAFAWJ010000197.1 GCA_019242065.1 Chloroflexota bacterium | reverse complement strand
AGCAACCTGTTCCGTCTCGGCGAAGAAGTTCTCCGGGTTTCGGTTAAGCGTCATCTTCCCGATGCGACGCACCGGCACCAGCTCTTCGGGCCAGATCTTCGTAGCATCCAGCAGATCAAACGGAAACTTGAATTCGTCCTCCTGCTCGAGGATCTGCACGCCGAACTCGTACTCAGGATAGTCACCCTGCTGGATGGCTTCCCACAGATCTCGGCGGTGGTAGTCCGGGTCTTTGCCAGCCAGCTGTTGCGCCTCATCCCAAACCAGCGAATGAACACCCAGCAGGGGCTTCCAGTGGAACTTGACGAAGCGCGACTTACCTTGTGCGTTCACGAGGCGGAAGGTGTGGACGCCAAACCCTTCCATCATGCGGAAGCTGCGCGGGATTGCCCGGTCAGACAAGGCCCACATGATGACGTGCATGCTCTCGGGGACCAGGCTGATGAAGTCCCAGAAGGTGTCGTGCGCCGTGGCGGCTTGCGGGATCTCGTTGTGCTGCTCGGGCTTGCCCGCGTGGATGATGTCAGGAAACTTGATCGCGTCCTGGATGAAAAAGACGGGAATATTGTTGCCGACGAGGTCGAACACGCCTTCGTCGGTGTAGAACTTCGTGGCAAAGCCGCGTACGTCGCGGACGGTATCGGCCGATCCGCGCGAGCCAAGAACCGTCGAGAAGCGCACGAACACGGGCGTCTTCTTGTTCGGGTCCTGCAGGAACGACGCGCTGGTGTACTCGGTCATCGGCTCGTACACCTGGAAATAGCCGTGTGCGCCCGACCCGCGCGCGTGGACGACCCGTTCGGGTATGCGCTCGTGGTCGAAATGGGTGATCTTCTCACGGAAGTGGAAGTCTTCCATGAGGGTTGGGCCCCGCTCACCAGCCTTGAGCGAATCGTCCGTGTGTGGGATGCGCACGCCCTGATTACTCGTCAGGAACTCGTCCTCGGGTCTGACCTGATACTGGTGGAGCTGCTGCTCCTTGATCAGGCCGTCGGGCGTGAATCCATCGCGATTCGGCTGCTCGGAGCCGTTGCCGCTTGTCATAGGTACTCCTCCTTATCGCCGACGGCCAGCGGCCCGAGCCCGCGTAGGCCTGGTCGCAACCGGCTCGCCGGCGGTGCGGTCGATGGCCTGCTGCATCTTGTCGCCGATCGACTCCAGTCGGGCCGTGTCCCACGCCTGTGCGACACGGCCAAAGATCTGGCCTTCTTCATCCATAACGTGGCGCGTGAGTGCGTCCGTGACTCGACCCAGCGCCATGCGCCAATCGGGCGTCGCAGGCTTCAACGCATCCACGTCGGCGATGAGTTGGCGCACCACGGCGACGTCGCTGTCATGCCGCTGCGCCCAATCGCCGAGCGGCGTGCCTGCCCCAAATTCATCCGCGAGCGGGGTGTAGACGTACTCGTCTTCGAGCTGTTCGTGCAGCTCGAGCATGGGCTGCAGCGCCTGCCACGACTGTTCCGCTTCGGCGGCATCGTCGGACGCGAGGGTGGCTTTCAATCGAAACTTCGTCTCGGAGTGCATGCTTCTGAGCAGCTCCAGGGCGTTCATGTCAGTCAGTCTCCTCCTCCAGGTGTTTTCGGACGGAGTTGTCATATTGCTGAGGAATTTTCGGTTGTCTGTTGGCAGTGCCTACAAGGAGTTGGCCAGGAGACGAGTGGGGGAGGAACATCGTCCCCTGGCCTGTTCGCGCTGATCGACTCGCGCCTTGCCCTACTGGTTGGTGGTCTTCTCCCAAGCGTCCCGCACACCCTGGCTAGCACGAGCCCACGGCGTGTTCGGGTGCGTGCGCGCCCAATCGCGCTGCACATCTGGCTCGATGTCTGACCAGCTCTTGCCGCGATACCGGTCTTGATCGCGCAGGCCGTAGCCGTATTCGTACGACGGCTCGACGTCCTCCCACCGGCCGCCGCTACTGCCATACTGCTGTTGCCACCGGCTGCGGTACGCAGGCATAGCCGAGGTCCAGTTGCTCGTCGAGCGCGCTCCGGTGCCCTCGAGCAGATTGTTCTGGTCGTCCACGCGCAGTTCCTCGCGGCGAACGGTCGCGTCGACGGACTCGGTCTCCTGCGTTGTGCGCGTGCCGACCGCCACCTCTTCATAGACGACCGGTCGCTTCTCGA
Organism: Chloroflexota bacterium; assembly: GCA_019242065.1. Next base: position 826 of record JAFAWJ010000197.1, on the reverse strand, counting down.
CTGTGACCTCTTCCTCATGCACCGGCACTTCGATGGTCTCGCCCCTGTCGCCGATCGGGGTGTCGGACGGCCGGCGGTCGACGGGATGTCGCTCGACATACACCTCCTCGTGCGTGACGGGCACCTCGACGGTGCGCTGCTCCTGGACGACGTCGGTCTGGAGCCGGACCTCGCCGGTCTCGACCCGCCGCTTGCGCGGAATCAGTTCCTCTTCGCGCAACTGAAGGCGTCTGCTTTGTGGCTCTGTCCGCGACCCGCGGGCAGCCGCATCTGTCGCGCCCTCATCCCGCATCTCACCGCTGGCCACCGTCCGTGTCGTGGACGTCGGCACGTTGGTGCCAGTGGAACGCTGGCCCGAGACATAGTCGGCCGGTTCATCCTCGATCGTCGTCGGGGTCTCGCCGTATCCACGGCTATCCAGATCATCCCTGGGCACGCTCAGAGTGATTCGATCATCCTCGACCGAGCGAATGGCGCCAAATGGGATGTGGTGCTCGCGTCCCAGACCGAGAAAGCCGGTGGGCACGCGAAGGTAGCCGCCCCCGCTGGCGGAGGTTCGACCCCCAGACTCGTCGGCATCATAGACGTCCTCGACCGTGCCGATCTTCTCGCCATTGACATCGTAGACGTCCATGCCGTCTGCGACCTGATCTGCGTAATTCGTGGCCATTCTGGTTACTCCTTCTCAACAACTCGCTTTGCCTGCAGTTATGTCTTCTAAGCCGCAACGTCTAGGTTGGATCAGAGATCAGCCGGCCTGTCTGTCGGCCTTGATCGGTTTCGCCACCGCCCGCACTCCTCATGTTCGCCGTTGCGCGCCGGCTGC
>JAFAWJ010000038.1 GCA_019242065.1 Chloroflexota bacterium | reverse complement strand
AGCGCGAGACAAACCCCCCGAAAAAGCACGGCAACATCCCTCTTTGAGTCGCGAGTCGCGAGTCGCGAGCAAAGCCGCACCGTCGCCCGCGACCCGTGATCCGGGACCCGTGACCCGTGACCCGTGACTCGTGACTCGTGAGCCGTGACCGTCACCGCACGGCGTAGGTCGAGCCTTCGGCGGTCTTGGTCACCTCGATGCGCACGGGGAAGCGCTCGCGGAGGTCCTCCAGGTGGGTGATCACCAGAATTTTCTCGAACTCCGTCTCAATCGCCTGGATCGCCTCGACCACGCGGTCGCGGCCCTCCTGGTCTTGCGAGCCAAAGCCTTCGTCGACGACCAGTAACTGCAGTCGCGTGCCAGCCCGATGCGCCAGCAGGCGCGACAACGCAATGCGAATCGCGAAGTTGACGCGAAAGCCTTCGCCGCCGCTGAACATCTCGTAACTGCGCGTGCCAAGCTCGTCGGCGATCTTGATGTCCAGCGTCTCGATCGTGCCAATCCCCGAGCGCACGTCGCGTTGCGTCTCGAACTTGACGTGCATCCGCCCGTCGGTCATGCGCGCCAGGATGCGATTGGCTTCGTCCTCAATCTCGGGAATCGCCGTCTCGATGATCATGGCCTGCACGCCACGCCGCCCAAAGGCATACGCCAGGTCGCCGAAGACGCTCTGCTCGCGCCGCAGGGCGTCCTGTCGCGCGAGGCTATCGCGCTGCTTGCGCTCCAGAAACGCGCAGTTGTCGAGTTTGGACTGGGCGAACAGGCACTGATCGCGGGTGTCGTCGCGCACCCGCCGCGCCTCGGTTGAGCGCTGGGTAAGCTCGGCGAGCCGTTCGCGCTCACCAGCCAGCGCCGCAGCCCGGGCCCTCAAGCGGGCGAGCCGCTCTTCGTCAGCGTGGCACTCGGCGGTCAGGCGTTCGAGAGAGGCTTGCAGCTCGGCGATCTGCGCATCCAGGTGCTCGGCACTGAGCCGTGCCTGCTCGAGCAGTTGCCGCTCGCGTTCCGCACCGGCCAGCGCGGTGGCCCGCGAGCGTACCTGGCCATGCACGTGTTCGTCGTACGCCAGCGCGACAATCTCACGCTCGAGCTGTGCCAGCTTTTGACGGGCTTCGGTGGCGAAGCCGGCGTCGGTGAGTAGACGGCGGCGTTCGGCAAGGTCACGCTCCAGAACAGCAGTCTGCCGGAGCGCTTCTTCGGCCTGGGCGACCAGGGTTTCAGTCTGCGCCAGCCGCCGATGCACGGCCTCACGGTCCTGAAGTGCCCGAGCCGCCTGCCCGAGCAGGCCTTCGTCGCGAGTGATCGTCTCGTCCAGGCTGCGGCAGGCGCTTTCGTTGGTGCGGAACTCGTCGCGCAGCCGCGTCCCGAGGCTCACCAGCTCGGCGCGCAAGGTTTGTTTGTGGCGGGCGTCCATCGGGCGTTTGCAGGTAGGACAGCTCGACTGGGTGTCGAGCTCGTCCAGTCGGCCGCGGAGCTCGAACATCTCTTTTTTGAGTTGGGTGTTGATGGTCCGCTTCTCCGCCGCGTCTTCGCGTGCGCGGCCCACCACACCCTGCAGCTCGGTATGTTGCGCTTCCACCTGGGCCAGCGAGCTGGACTGCGCCTGCGCGCGCCGCAGCTCGGTTTGCAGCGCGGCCAGCTGCGCCGCGGCCTGACGCAGCTCGACCAGGCGTTTTTCGCGTTGGGCGACCTCGCCTTCGAGCCGCGCCTGTTCGGCCGCCAGCGTGCGCATGGCGGACTCGCGGGCACGCTCCAGCGGCAGGAACGTCTGCTGCTTGTGGGTCATCGCCTCCAGATCGGCGCGCACGCGGTCGAGCTGGGCGGCGGCCGCGTCGATCTCGGCGGCGCGGCCCAGGATGGCCTGCACCTGCTGGCGCAGGGTCTGCCGCTCGACGAGCGTGGTGCTGGCGCGCGTGCGTTCGGCACTGAATCGCTCAAGGCGGGCGCGGGTTTCCTCCAGTTGCTGCTGCAGCCCGTCCAGCTGCCCGACCCGCTCGCGGGCCAGGATGAGCTGTTGTTCGAGGTCGGTAACGTGAGCTTCCAGCGTGGACAGCTCGCCGCGCAGCCGGTCCAGCTCGGCCTGGTACGTCGGTTTGCGGGCGATTTCGGTTTCCCAGTCCTGGGACAGGCGGCGCTCGTCGAGCAGTTGCGACTCGCAGGTCTTGAAGTGTTCCTTGGCGCGACCTTCGAGCTCGTCGTAGTAGCCGAGCTCCAGGATTTCGGCCAGGATGCGCTTGCGTTCGGCGGGCGAGTTGGTAGTGAAGCTGTCGGCGCGGCCCTGCTGGATAAAGCTCGAGTTGGTGAACGTCTCGTAGCTCATGCGCAGGGTACGCTCGATCAGCCGCTCCGTTTCGCCGAGGGAGCGTTCGGTGAGGGCGCGGTAGCCGCCGTCGGCCAGGATGGCGAACTGGAGGTCAGAGTAGCCGCCGCGGCCGCGGCGCTGGCGTTTGCGGATCACCCGGTACTGGTGCTCGTCGAGGGCAAATTCGAACTCGACTTCCATGTCGGCGGCGCCGGAGTGGATCAGCTCGTCGACCGAGCGAGAGCGGGCGCGGCCCCAGAGGGCCCAGGTAATGGCGTCGAGGAGGGCGGACTTGCCGTGGCCGTTGTCGCCGGTGAGGACGGCGACGTGAATGCCGTCAAAGCGGAGGGGTTCGTGGACCTCCGTATACGACATGAAGTTGCGGAGGTTGAGCGCGATCGGTATCAAACGGCTTCGATCTTGGGGACTTGTTCAGGGTCGATCTCGGACGCGTCGGCCATCAGCGCGCGGGCGTAGCGGAGCAGGGTTTCGCGGCGGGGGGCTTCGACGCGCTGGTGTTCTAAATACAGTGACAGCGCTTCGAGCGGGCCCGCCCGCTGAATGGCCGCCGCGGCGCCGCCCCAGCGGCCGCGAGGGCGCTGCTGGCTCGTCCGCTCCAGCGGCGCCACGTAATAGGCAGACTTCAGCTGCGCCCGAATGTCGTCGTCGCGCAGCTCGCTGGCGCGCTCGGGCGGCACGTCGATGCGCACCCGCACCACCGCGTTGTCCAGCACCGAGGCGTGGCGGGCGATCGCGCGCACCACGTCCTCCGTCGCGTTTTCGGACTCGACCCGCGCCTCGATCGTCAGAAACGGCCGCGCCTTGACCGACCGAAACTCGAACTCTGCGCGTCCTTTTTCGGTCGGAGAGAGTTCGACGAGCACCCAGCCTTTGGCCTCGTCCTGCTCGCCGAAGTCCACGCGATCGATGCTGCCCGCATAGACCACCTGCGGCGCGGCGTAGTTCAGCACCTGGTGCTTGTGAATGTGACCCAGCGCCACGTAGTCAATCGACGGCAGGTCAAAGGTCTGCAGGTCGTACATCGGGTCGCTGCCCATGGTCAGCAGGCGTTCGGCACCGATCCTGGCCCCGAACAGGTGCGCGTGGCCGACGACGATGGCTGGCAGCTCGGGGTCGAGCGCCTCGGCTTCGGTGCGCAGCCGCGCACGGGTCAGATCGATCATCGCCTCGTTCAACTCGGCGATCGTGCAGTTCTTGTATTCGGGTTGGGCCAGCACCACGCTGCGCACGGCCCACGGGAAGGCAAGCACCTGGACGGGGCCGGCTGCGCGCGTGTCGATGACGTACGTGCCGATGCTGCGCGCCACGGTGACGCTAGGGATCTCCAGGGCGCGGAAGATGTCAACGCTGGTGGCGCGGCCGGCCGACATGGGCACGTCGTGGTTGCCGGCCACCAGCATGATCTGAATGCCGGCGGCGGCCAGGCGCTGGATGCGACGGGCGAACTCGCGCTGGTGAGTGGGGGTGGGGTCGCGCGTTTTGTAGACGTCGCCGGCGAAAACGGCGAGGTCGACGTGCTCGGCGATCGCGGCGTCGATGGCCTGATCCAGGGAGTTGAGGAAGTCGTGGAGTCGCTGATTGAGGCCCGTCTCAGGGTTGATGCGACCGTAGTTTTCCATGCCGATGTGCGTGTCGGCGATGTGGGCAATGCGGAGCGGGGTCCGGGTCATTCGTCCCCGAAGATCTCCTCGTAGCGGCGGGAGCGGGCGGCGAGGGCGGTCGGCTCTTCGGCGCCGACCGCGGCGTAGAAGACGGGGTCGTACTTGCGCGTCCGCACCATCATCGGCATCGGCACGGCGTGACCCAGCACCAGCGCCTGCTCGCGCGAGTCAAGCGTCGATAGCACCGTGCGCAGGTGCGGACCGCCGCTGACGCCGGTGAAGATGGCGTCGATATCGCGCTCGTCGTTCAGCTGGCACGTGATGCGCGTGCCGATCTGGGACAGGACTTCGGCGTCGATGCCGCTCGGCCGCTGATCGACCACCAGCAGCGTCACGTAGAACTTGCGCAGCTCGCGGGCGATGGTCCCGAACGTCGTCTGCCGCGCGGCCTCTGAGTTCAAAAATTTGTGGGCCTCTTCGATGGTGATCATCAGCGGCCGCGGCCGGTCGGCTTCGTCCTTGGTGTTCCAGTAGCGCTCCGTCTTTTTCACCCACAGCTCGTGCAGCCGACGGGTGATGACATTGGCGGCCAGGATGTAGGCCAGCAGATTGCGTTGGCGACCGAACTCCAGCACCACGTGCTGACCACGCTCGAGCTGGGCGATGACCTGGTCAAGGGTGGAACGTTCGAGCGAGCGTTCCACAAACGGCAGGCGGTCGATCAGCCGCAGCTTGCTGCGCAAGGCGCTGAGCGAGGCGTGGTTGCCACCCTCCACGTTGGCGAAGTCGGTCAGCTCTTCGCCGTTCATGTCGAGCAGGCGCGCCGCCCAGTTCTCGCCGAGCTTGTCCTCGCACAGCGCTGCGGATTCGACCGCGGTGCGGTGCAGGCGCAGCTCGTCCTGGAGCAGCGCAATATCGGCCACCGAGAGCTCGCGCAGCGCGATTTTGATCTCGCCCGCCGGCCTGACACCACGGCCGCGCGAGGATTCCATGTCCAGCGTGTAGACCGCGACCCGACCGCCAAACAACTGCGAGAGTCCCTTGACCTCGGTGCCCTCTTCGTTTTTGGCACTCCAGCCGTACTCGGAGTGCATGTCGAAGATCAGGTTGACCGCCGCGCCGGCCTTGATCACGCCACACAGGATCAGGCGCGTGAGAAAGCTCTTGCCGGTGCCGGACTTGCCAAAAATGCCATTCGAGCGCTCGACGAACCGGCGCAGGTCCAGGCACACGGGTACGTCCATGTCGATGGGCTGGCCGATCTGGAAGTGGTTCTTGCCGTCGTCACGACCAAAGACGCGCTCGAAGTCGCCCTGGGTCGCTTCCGACACGTTGGAGAAATGCGGCGGGATGGTGCGCGCCGGTCGTGGCGCGAGATCGGCTTCCTCGAAGACGACGTCGGCGGCCAGATTGGCCAGCATCAGCTCGGGCTTGAGCTTGACCAGCGCGTACGTCGTGGTGCCGCTGAGCACCTGGCGCAGGAAGACGTCGATCTTGCTCGGATCTCCCGGCGGATCGCGCAGCACGTCGTCGTTCGCGGAATCCAGCTGGACGTCGGTCACCAGGCAGAAGTACTCGTACTTCTGGCCGACGATCTTGACGAACTTTCCCAGGCGGACGTCTTCGATCGCGACGGCGGGATCCAGGCGGGCAGTCAGGCCCTCGGCGACCGACCCGGCGACGAGCAGCCCGAGGCGGCTGGTGGCGGTCACGCGACCTCGATGGGAGCCAGGCAGCGGCGCAGGATGCTGGTCAAGCGCGCGTAGTCAGCACGTAGCAGCTGCGCCAGCTCGCGGCCGGCATCCTGCAGGTACTGATCGCGATCGGGCTGATGCGAGACGGTGTAGCGCAGGTTGGCGGCCAGCAGCTCGTCGGCAGGCACCTCAGGCGCAGTCAGCAAGGCCTGGAGGTAGTCGAGCCCGTGGGCGGTGAAGCGACGGATGCCCTGGGGTGGGCAGGTGAAGACCGAATAGTGCAGGCGCGGTGGACGCGGCGGCAGGAACTGGTGGATGGCGCCCTGTTCGCCGAAGCCGACGACCAGCGCGCGAAACGTGGTGCGCAGCACCAGCGGCAGATCAGGGTTCTCTTCGTAGATGCGCTCGTCGCGCACGTCGCCATGCCCGCGCAGGATGGCGCGCGAGCCGGGGTCGATGCCGGCCGTCTGCACGTGGGCGACGACGCCGTAGACGGTCAGCGCCTCGTCCGTGGCCACTTCGACCAGGGCGCCGAACGGGGGGGCCCAGTCGAGCTCGAGGGCCTGGGCCAGGAACTCGGTGGTCGACGCCTCGACGACCTCGCCGATGAGCCCCGGCTCCGCCTCAGGTGGCTGAGGGTGGACAAAACCGTTCAGGCTCATACTGTGCGGACCTGCTTCCGCGACAGTTTGGCCGAGGGCCGCGCGACGACGCCCTGGCGCGCGAGCTCTTGCTGGACGAGCGTGTCCAGGACGTCGCGGTCGCCGAGCGAGATGACGGCACGGTCGTCGGCGCGGGCCAGCACCGCCGGATAGCCGAAGCCCTTGGTGCACTGATCGACCAGGCACGCCTGCAGCAGGGTAAGCAATGCCTGGTCGTGGGCGACCCACTCGGGGATTTCGACGCGGGCGATCTCGTCGCCGGTGTTCAACAGGAAGAAGTACACGTGGTGGTGGACGTAGTACGGATCGTGGACGTTGGAGCGGACGCGGAACAGACCCGTGCGCTCCCAGCGGTCGAGACCGCGACGCAGTAGCTGCGCGTCGTTCAGTCCGCGCAGGGCGCAGGCGTGGGCGCCGGCGCAGATGTCGCAGCCGGCCGGGACGCCGCGACACATGGCGCGGAACAGGTGCACCAGGTCGATGCCCCGCGAGCGGCTGGCATAGGCCGCGACGGGCACGCGTGCCTGTCGCAGCCGCTCGAGCTGGGCGACGAAATCGGTGTAGAAGCGATTGCGCAGAAAGTCGCGCGGACGCTCTTCGAGGACCGAAAACAGCAGGGTCCCGTCGACGAGCGCCACGGCCGGCGCGGCATGGGCGCTGGTTTCGGTGACCGCGAGGTCAGCCAGCGCACGCAGCTCTTCGACGGTGCGCAGCGCGTCGAGGTGACGGTCGCGCATCGGCACCTGGCG
>JAFAWJ010001064.1 GCA_019242065.1 Chloroflexota bacterium | reverse complement strand
TTCACCGGCACCTGGATCACTCGCAAGCCGAGCAGCAGGCTGAGCAGCATCATTTCGGGACCAAACGCGCTGCCGCCGACCGTAAACCGCCGCTCCATGCGCTGCAGCGCGTCGCGGCGAAGGAGCCGCATCGTGCAGCCGACGTCGGTCAGATTGGTGCTGTTGAAGAGGAACTCCATGAGCTTGGCGACGCACCAGTTGCCCCAGCGCAGCCACAGACCCATGTTGGCGCCGCGCCAGATGAAGGTGCGGGCGGTGCGCGAGCCGTAGACGACGTCGAAGTCTTCGACGTAGGCAAGCAGTTTGAAGGTGTCGCGGCCGAGGAAGGTCCCGTCGGGCTCGGAGACGACGACGTAGTCGCCCACGGCGGCTTGCAAACCGCGCTGGATGGCGAAGCCGTAGCCCTGCCGTGGCTCGTGGATCTCGCGGACAAGCGTCTCGCTGCGCACCTGGTCAATGGCCGCGGCGACTTCTTCGGACGTCCCCGGAGCGGCGTTGTTATTGATGACGAGGATCTCGTCGACGACGTCGGTGCTCGCAAAATCGAGTATGGCCGCGCGAATAGAGTCACGCTCGTTGTAGGTTGGGAGGACGACGGAAATGCGGCTGCCGCGCCACGACACGTCCTTGAGCCTACCAGCCGAACGGCCCGTCGCGGCGCTTACCGCCGACGAGGCCCTCCTCGACGCGCCCGGTTTGCGCCTCTGGATCGCCTCGTCACCCGCCGTCATCGTCGGCCTGGGGCTGCATCATCGACTTGCCGCGATCGTGGATGTGCCGCGCTGCGAGCGCGCCGGCGTGCAGGTCGTGGAGCGGCGCGCCGGCGGTGGCGCGGTGCTCGTGGACCAGCACATGCTGTGTGGCGCGCTGGCGCTGCCTATCTCAAGAGTGTCACAAGACGTGACAGAGTCCTACCGCTGGCTGGGGAACCTGTTGCTCGAGGCCCTCGACGTTCCGCGAGCTCGTCGCGTCGAGGTCGCCGAGGCCCGTCAGGACGTTGCGCGCTTGCGCGGCACGTCGAGCCCGGTTTCCCGTTTGCTGCTGGCCACGTGTTACGGCGGCCTGTCGCCGCATGAGATCGTTGTCGATGGCAAGAAGCTCGTGGGTCTGGCCCAGGTCCGTCGCCGCCAGACGGCGCTGTTCCAGTTCGGCATCCTGCTTCGCGACCAGTCGGCCCTGGCCGACTATCTCGTCGTTCCCGACGAGCCAACCCGCGCGGCAGTGCGACAGGCGCTCTACGAGCGAACGCTGGGGCTTACGGCTGCGACAGACCGATCAGCTTCTGCAGTGGCCGCGGCAATCGTGGATGCCATGCCATCCGCTCGGTGAGTCGGACTACGACTTCCGGCGCGCCCATGAGCAGGGGCCGGCCCCAGTGCCGCAGGGCTGGCTCACCTTTGCCGCGCTCGGGCGCGGCCGGCAAAAAACGCTCGAACGCGTGCCACTGCCCGCTGTCCCAGGTCAGGACCGAGCCGCCGGCCTCGCGCACGATCAACACGCCGGCGGCGACGTCCCAGATACTGGGCTTGATGAACACGCCCGCCCGCAGTGCGCCACTGGCAATCAGCATCAACTCGGCCGTGCACGAGCCAGTTGTGCGCGGGTCGGGCAGCGCGCGCTGCTCGCGCGCCAGCGTCTTGTCCGGTCGTTTGAACCGGAAGGCTCTGAGAAAACCGCCCGGCAGGGCCATGATCTGTCCGCGCTCGTCCTCGGCCTTGGACACGCGGATGGGCGCCGCGTCGAAGAAGGCCCCGCCGCCGACCCGCGCGTGATACACGCCCGCGCCGAGCGTCGGACCGACCGGTACCCAGATACAGCCGACCACGGGGACGCCGTCCTCGAGCAGCCCCATGGAGATGCCGAACAGCGGCAGTCCTGAGGCGAAGTTCATCGTCCCGTCGATCGGATCGATGACCCACACGTAGCGCGCATCGGCGGCGATGTCGTCGGCGTGCTCTTCGCCCAGCAGCCCGTGGTCGGGAAAGGTCGCGCGCAGCTGCGTGCGCAGGAACGTCTCGGTATCGCGGTCCAGGGCGGTGACGGGGTTGTCGTTCTTCTTGCCCTTGAACTCGAGCGCCACGGTGGTCCGAAAGGCGGCCAGGGCTTGCTCGCCAGCCTGGCGAGCAAGGTCGACGGCGGTCGATTCGAAGCGCTCGAGCGTCACGCTAGGTCACCACCTCGAGGTTGGCTTCGCCCACCAGGGTGCGCACCTGTGTTTCCAGGTCGGAGGAGTGGGTGACGGGAATATCCGCACCCGCCAGCTCAACGCGGCAGCCGCCGCGGTCGTGCAGGACGAGCCGAATTTCGTCCTGGCCCGGGAACCGCTCTACCAGGAGGTGGAGTTGCTCCAGCAAACGCAGACAGGCATTGTCGTCGTCGGTGCGGGGCACCACGACGCGCAAGACGTGCCGCGGAGCGGTGTGTCCCCTCTCACCCGTCGGCGTCATTGTGTGTCCATTCCCGTTTTCTTTTCCGTTCGTCCCTTTGTGATGTTCCACAGTGTCAGCGCTCGCCCGCGGCGGCGGTGGCGGCGGTGGCGTCCCCGCAACTGGCGGCGTCCACACTTCGGCTCGATCCACCACCACCTGCGGCCGCTCGCCGCGCGTATCCACCTTGCCGTCGATCACCAGAATCGCATCGTCCCGAAAGACCTCGACCGACCGCTCGTACACCCGTGGAAACACGACGGCCTCGATCGAGCCATGCAAGTCCTCGAGCGTGATGACTGCCATCTGCGACTTCGTCTTGGTCAGGATCCGCCGAACCCCAGTGACCAGCCCGCCAATCTTGATTTTCTCGCCGCTGAGGTCGGCGGTCAGCTGGGTCGTATCGTGGCTGAGGGTGTCGGCCAACCAGGCGGCCGCCTCCATGAACGGATGGTCGCCGAACTGAAAGCCGAGCACTTCTTTTTCCCACAGCGCCCGCTCGCGCGCCGCCGCCGACGACACCGTCACACTTCCGTTCGCCTCGGTGACGGCCGCCGCGGCGACGGGTGAGCGCACTGGCTCGGGCTCGCTACCGAACATGTCGAACAGACTGGTCTGTCCCGTGCTCGCCGCGCGCTGTTCGATCTGCGCCGCGGCAATCGCCGAATCCAGCCGCTTGCTCTCCAGCAGCGTCTCGCGCTGCCCCAGCCGGTCCATGGCGCCACACTTGACCAGCGACTCCAGCACCCGCTTGTTGACGGTGTGCAGGTCCTGCCGTCGACAGAATTCCTCCAGCGACGCGTACGCGCCGTTCGTCTCGCGCTCGCGGACCATCAGCTCGACCGCGCCTTCGCCGACGTTCTTGACGGCGCCCAGCCCGAACCGAATCCCGTCGGCCTCGACGCCGAAATCCAGCTCGGAGGCGTTGACATCCGGCGGCAGAATCCGCACTCCCAGCCGCCGACATTCGCCGACGACGCCGACAACTTTGTCCGTATCGGCGGCAATGGTGCTCAGCACCGCCGCGAACCACTCGACCGGGTAATTCGCCTTCAAATACGCCGTTTGAAACGCCACCAGCGCATAGCAGTAGGCGTGCGCCTTGTTGAAGGCGTACCCGGCGAAGGGCTGCAGCAGTTCCCACACGCCTTCGGCGGTCGAGCGCGGATAGCCGTTGGCCAGCACCGACTCGATGAACTTTGGGCCCTCGCGGGCCATGACGTCTTTTTCCTTCTTGCCCATGGCGCGCCGCAGCACGTCGGCCTGGCCCAGGCTGTAGCCGGCCAGTTTGCGCACCACCTGGAGCACCTGGTCCTGGTACACGATGACGCCATAGCTTTCGGCGAGCACGTCGGCGAGCGCGGGGTCCGGCGGCGTGGCCGCTTCGCGTCCCTCGCGCCGCGCGATGTAGCTGGGGATGTGGGCCATCGGGCCCGGGCGGTACAGCGCCACCAGGGCCGCCAGGTGGTCCAACGTCGACGGTTGCAGGTCCACCACCGCGCGCGTCATGCCCGATCCTTCAAGCTGGAACACGGTGCGCGTTTCGCCACGGCCCAACATCGCGTACGTTTTGGGATCGTCCAGCGGCAGCGTCGCCAGGTCCAGCTCGACGGCGTGGCGGCGCTTGATGTTGTCCAGCGCCTTCGCCAGCATGGTCAGATTGGCCAGGCCCAGAAAGTCCATCTTGAGCAGGCCAATCTTGTCCAGGACCTTCATGTCGTACTGCGTCATCGCGCTGTCGCCGCGCGTGGCGCGCTGGAGCGGCACGTAGTCCGTCAGCGGCTG
>JAFAWJ010001165.1 GCA_019242065.1 Chloroflexota bacterium | reverse complement strand
GCCCATCTCGGCGGCGTACAGGATGTCGCGCTGCGAGACCCGCGTGATGCCTTCGCGCCAGACCTGTTCGGGCATGACCGGCGTTCCGAACGCCAGTGAGGCCAGGATGGCCAGCTTGTAGGCCGCGTCCCAGGCTTCGACGTCGTTCGTCGGATCGGGCTCGGCATAACCCAGCTCCTGGGCTTCCCGCAGCGCGTCCGCAAACGAAGCACCCGATTCGGTCATGCGGGTGAGGATGTAGTTGGTGGTGCCGTTGACGATGCCGACCACGCTCGTGATGGCGTTGGCCGCCAGGTCGAGCTGGAACGGGCCGATGAGCGGGATGCCGCCGCCCACGCTGGCCTCATAGGCCACGCTGACGCCCCTGGCCGCCGCGGCCGCGAGGATCGTCGGGCCGTGCTTGGCCATGACCTCTTTGTTGGCCGTGACGACGTGCTTGCCGCGTTCGATGGCGGCCAGGATCAGCGTCCGCGCCGGCTCTTCTCCACCAAGTACCTCGATGACGACGTCGACCTCGGGATCGTCGATGACGCTGCTTGGCTCGGTGACTAGCGGTGCGTCCACACTCAGGGTGCGCGGCTTCGAGACATCGCGCACGAGGACCTTCTGAATTCGAACGGGGCGTCCGATGCGCCGCTCGAGCTGCGCGCTCTTGGCCACCAGCACGCGGGCAACGCCGCTGCCGACGGTGCCCAGCCCGAGCAAACCGACGCCGAGTGGCCGGCTCAACGCGCTTTGACGGGTTCGGCCGTGGTCTCGGCGGCGGTATCTGGCACAGAAACAGCGGCTTCGGCGGCGAGACTTGCTTGCCGCGGGGCGATCTTCCAGAACTGACCACGGTACACGTCCCAGACGTCGAGAATGGCTTCCGCGCGGCGGCTGGCGGTGCGCTCGAAATGCTCGCGCACGAGCTCGTAGACCGTGGACAGCTCGTCGGCGTTCATCAGGCGCGTCGCCGTGACTAACTCGTCGTTCAGGTGACCCGGGAACTCGCCCGTCTCGTCGAGCACGTAGGCCACGCCGTTGGTCATGCCCGCCCCGAAGTTGCGGCCGGTCTCGCCCAGGACCAGTACGGTGCCGCCCGTCATGTACTCGCAGCCATGGTCGCCCACGCCTTCAACGACGGCCGTTGCGCCCGAGTTACGCACGCAGAACCGCTCCCCGGCCCGACCCGCGGCAAACACCCGTCCGCCCGTGGCGCCGTACAGCACGGTATTGCCGACGATCGTGTTTTTGTGCGGTGCAAAACGCGCCATGTCCGCGGGCATCAGCACGATCTCGCCGCCGCTCATGCCCTTGCCGAGGTAGTCGTTGGCTTCGCCTTCGAGCGTTAGCTGCATGCCTTCGGTGGTGAACGCGCCGAACGACTGTCCGGCTGAGCCGACGAAGCGTACTTCGAAAAACGGCAGGGGCCGCACACCGGGCCTGGCGCTCACCGGCTTGAGCCGTCCCGCGCCGATCTCACCGGCGATACGCGCGCCGACCGAGCGATCGCGGTTGCGAATGATGCACGCGGCCTTGAAGCGCGGGCCAGATGCCAGGGCCGCGGTAGCGTCGCGGAGCAGGCGCTCGTCGAGTGGCTCCTGCTCTTCGGGGCGGTCGTTGCGGACCTGGATGCAGCGACGCGCCGCATGTCCAGCCGGATCGGGGTCGGCCAGGACCGCCGCGAGATCGACGCCGTTGTGGATCCGTGTTTGCCGCAACAGGTCCACGCGACCGACGGCCGCGTCGATCGACGGCAGGCCAAGACTGGCCAGCAGCTGGCGGATTTCCTCGGCGAGGTGGACGAAGAAGTCGATGACCTGCTCGGGCGTGCCTTTGAATTTCGCGCGCAGATCGGCGCGCTGGGTGGCGATGCCCGTTGGACACGTGTTCAGGTGGCACTGGCGCGCCATGTCGCAGCCGATGGCCACCAGGCTCGCGGTGCCAAAACCGTATTCTTCGGCGCCCAACAGCGCGGCGATGACGACGTCGCGCGCGCGGCGCAGGCCGCCGTCGGTCCGCAGACGCACGCGTCCGCGCAGCCCGTTGCGGACCAGCACCTGCTGCGTTTCGGCAACGCCCAGTTCCCAGGGGCTGCCGGCATGCTTGATGCTGGTGAGCGGGCTCGCGCCCGTGCCGCCGTCGAACCCGGACACCAGCACATAGTCGGCGTACGCCTTGACCACGCCGGCTGCCACCGTGCCAACGCCGGCCTCGGATACCAGCTTGACGCCAACGCGGGCCAGCGGATTGGTCCGCTTCAAGTCGTAGATCAGCTGGGCCAGGTCTTCGATCGAGTAGATGTCGTGGTGCGGCGGGGGCGAGATCAGGCTGGTGCCGGGCACAGCGTGGCGCAGTCTGGCGATCAGCTCGGTCACCTTGTGAGCCGGCAGCTGGCCGCCTTCGCCGGGCTTGC
>JAFAWJ010001119.1 GCA_019242065.1 Chloroflexota bacterium | reverse complement strand
ACAAGCGAAGTCATACCAGAGGGAATTCAGCCTACCAAAGGCGTGTTGCGTAGACTGAAGCGGTATGCCTGAGGGTGGCGTGTGGGCGGTCGTCGTCGCGCGGGTGGCCAACGGAGCCAAGTCGCGCCTGGCGCCAGTGCTCGAGCTCGAGCAGCGGCGCGAGCTGGCATTGGCCATGCTGACAGACGTCCTGGACGTGTGCGGGCATGCCTCGCAGGTTCTGACTGGCTTCGTCGCCGTGGTGGACGACGCCGCGGCTCGCAACGTGGCCCAGGCTGCAGGGGCGCGGGTCGTCGACGACCCGCGGCCTGGCGACATGAACGCCGCCGTACGTCTCGGACTCGCGGCGGCGGCTGACCTCAGGGCTCAGACAGTCATCGTCCTACCTGGTGACGTCCCGCTGTTGTCAGTTGACGACCTGACTGCCCTACTCGCTGGTGCCGGAGAGGCATCCCGCACCGTGGTCATCGGTGCCAGCCGCGACGGCCTGGGCACCAACGCCCTGCTGCTGCGGCCCCCCGACGTGATCGCCCCCGCCTTCGGCCCGCCGTCGGTGGATCGCCACGCGCAAGCCGCGCTGGCCGCGGGCGCCTTGACACAGGTCGTCCCCAACCTTGGTCTCGCCCTGGACGTCGATACCCCCGCCGACCTGGCCGCCCTCGAGCCGTTGGCGGCTCAGCGCACGGCCGCCTGGCTCACGCGCACATGCCTCGTGGCGGCCGCGCGCTGAGCGACTGCCACCCGCGCCAGCCTGGCACAATTGCGCGCGACGTGCAGGACAGACATGACCGGCAGGACGGCGTGGCCGCCGCGCCGGCCCGTGAAGACCAGGTCCGCGCAGCCGCGCTGCGCCTGTTCAAGGAAAAGGGTTACCACGCGACGTCGATGCGCGACATCGCCACCGCCGTCGGCATCAACAAGGGCAGCCTGTACAGCTACATCAAGTCCAAGGAAGACCTGCTGATTCCGGTCTTCGAGCAGGCCCAGGGCGTGCTGCTGACGCAGATCGAACGCATCAGCGCCGACGCCAGCCTGTCGCCCACCGAGCGCCTCAAGTGCGCGATCCATGCCCACGTGACGGCCGTCGCCGACAACCTCGACGTGCTGACGGTCTACCTCAGCGAATGGCGCCAGCTGGCCGTCGAGGCGCTGGCGACCAATCGCGATCAGCGCGCGCGGTACGCTGACCTGTTTCACGCCATTCTGCGCGACGGCATCGAGTCAGGCGAGTTCCGCCCGATGGACTCGCGCATCGTCATGCTGGGCATGATCGGCATGTGCAATTACCTGTTCCGCTGGTACCGCCCCCAGGGCCGCCTGACCCCCGACGAGGTGGCCGACGCCCTGATCGACCTGGTGATGCAAGGCGTAGCCGCCCCCTCTGGGGGATAGCTAGTCGCTCAGGATGTGAGCGCCCCCACGGATGCGCTGGTCTCTGCATCCGCCCGCGCGAGCACCAGCTCCAGCGCTCGCTCGCGGTGGTAATCCGCGTCCCCGTACAGCGGCTCAAAGTGCTTAGCCCGCTTGAAGTACAGGTGCAGGTCGTACTCCCACGTGAACCCGATCCCGCCATGCACCTGGATTGACGACCCACACACCTTGCGTGACGCGTCGCCCACATACGCCTTAGCCGCCGACGCCGCCAGCGACGCATCGGGCGAACCCGCGTCCGCCGCCCACGCCGCGTAATAGGTCGCCCCGTGGCTGTTTTCTACTTCGAGCAGCATCTCCGAGCACGCGTGCTTGATCGCCTGGAACATGCCGATCGGCTGCCCGAACTGCTGGCGCACCTTGGCGTATTCGACGCTCATATCCATGCACCGTCGCGAGGCGCCGAGCATCTCGGCCGCCGCCGCCAGCGCGGCACGTTCGAGCACCGGCCCGATCACGTCCCAGCCGTGGTCTACCTCGCCAATAACCGTGTCCGCGGCGACCGTGACGTTGTCAAAAGTCAGCGTCGAGGTCCGATTGGTGCGATCCATCTCCACGTTTGGCTTCTGCGACAGACCCGCCGCATCGCCAGGCACGGCGAAGACCGTGGTCCCGTCGTCAGCTGAGGACGCATCAGAGGTGCGCGCCACGACCAGGATCAAGTCCGCCACGTGGCCAAATGGCACGAAGCGCTTCACGCCATTCAGGACAAACTCGGACCCGCGCCGCTCGGCGCGCAGATCGACCATCGAGGGCGTCCACGACAGCGCGTTTTCGATCAGGGCCAGCGTGGCGCGTGTGCGGCCCGCGGCGATGTCGGGCAGGTAGCGCGCCATCTGGTTTTCCTGACCACTGGCGGCGATCGCGCCGGCGGCCAGCACGACCGTAGCGAAGAACGGCCCGGGATACGCCGCGCGGCCCATCTCGTCGAGCACCAGCGCCAGCTCGACCATGCCCAGCCCTTGTCCGCCATACCCGGCGTCGATTGCCACCCCCTGCAGACCCATCTCCGCCATCTGTTGCCAGGTGGCATCGCTGTACCCGCGCTCGTCGTCCATGAACGAGCGCACCGCGCGCGGCGTGCTCTCACGTGACATGAACTCGCGCGTCAGGTCTCGCAGCATGACCTGCTCTTGTGTGAAGTCGAAATCCATGTGCCCTCAGCCCTCTCGATTGCCGGCCGTCTGGCGGTCCGCTCGCGGTTCACGCGGCAGTCGCAGGACGCGCTCGCCGATGATGTTCTTCTGAATCTCGCTGGATCCAGCGTAGATGGTGCCAGCCCGCGCCCACAGGAAGTTGTAGGCCCAGGTCGCGTCGTCGCCCCGCAACGTGCTGGAATTCAGGGACAGCTCCGGCGGCAGACCCCGCTCCAGTTGGCCGTAGGGCCCGAGGATGTCCTGGGTCAGCTCCTGGTGGCGCTTGTCCATCTCGCTGTAGTACAGCTTGTCGATCGAGGATTCGGCGCCTGGTCGCTTGCCCTGCTCCAGCTTGCTGAGAATGCGGAAGCCGGCGTAGCGCAACACCTCGACCTCGACCACCATGCGGCCGAGCTTCTGGCGCATGATCGGGTCTTCGAGGACCGACACGCTGTCGCGACTCAGGCCCTGGGCCACCTCGACGAGTCGGCGCATGTTGGCTTGATGGCGGGTCACCCGCGCGAGCAGGCTACCGCCGCGCTCGAAGCCGAGCGTGGTTTGCGCCAGCTCCCAACCCTGGCCCTCGCGGCCGATGATGTTCTCGGGCGGCACGACCGCGTTGTTGAAGAACACTTCGGCGAATTCTGAGCTGCCGGTGATCTGCTTGAGGGGTCGCACCTCGACGCCCGGCTGGTGCATGTCGAGAATGAAGTACGAGATGCCCTGGTGCTTGGGCACGCTCGGATCGGTGCGCGCCAGCAGCACGCCGTAGTCGGCGATGGGGCCCAGGCTGGTCCACACCTTCTGGCCGTTGATGACCCAGCGATTGCCGTCCTCGAAGGCTTCCAGAACAGCACGAGTCTTGAGGCTGGCCAGGTCGGAGCCGGAGTCGGGCTCGGAATACAGCTGACACCAGATGTCCTCGGCGGTCAGCATGCGCTGGACGTAGCGCTGCTTCTGCTCGTCGGTGCCGTGGACGATCAGAGTGGGGCCGATGAGCCCCAAGGCCAGGCTGTTGACGGCGCCCGGCACGTCGCCGCGGGCCATCTCCTCGGCGACGATGGCCTGCTCCATCGGCCGTGCGTCCTGGCCGCCGTACTGCTTGGGCCAGCCCATGCCGACGTACCCGGCGTCATACAGCGTCCGCTGCCAGGCCTTCTTGTGCGCCACGGTCCCGAGCGGCCCCGAGGGGTGTTCGGCGATCCACTGTCGCACGCGAAGGCGAAAGCGTTCATCTTCGGGTGAATAATTCAGGTCCACATCGACCTCCACACGTCGTGTAAGTAGTGTGTCACGACACAGCCGTCGTCATCCGCGGCTGAAAAGTTCACCATCCACGAGCCCGCCGCCAACCACCGCCTCCGAGAAATCTACTTCTCGTTTTGAGAAGCTCACCGACAGTACGGATCTCAC
>JAFAWJ010001051.1 GCA_019242065.1 Chloroflexota bacterium | reverse complement strand
GCGCCAGCTAGCCGATCAGATCAGCCACGTTCACGTCCGTCCCCAGGTACGGCTGCGTCGGCCTCGGCACCCTCGGCGCCGCCCTGAACCCCGACCGAATCGCCTTGCCCGCATACCGCGGCTGCGTCCTCCGCAGCTTCAGCCGCTTCGCGCGGCTCTGCATCGAACGCCCGCGCCTCAATTGTGAAATGCCTCGCATAGACCCGAAATTGTACGGCCGCGTCCGTCCCTTAAACTGGCGCCCACCACCCCCATGACCACCACCCAACCCACTCGCGCCGACCGGCTGCTCTCCAAACGCGGCGACCGCATCGCCGACGAACTGGACCAGGTCTCCGCCGACGGCTGGCTCGTCTACGACTTCCATGGCTCCAACCCCGCCTTCTCCCGACTCCTCGGCAGCCCCGGCGAGCTCATGTCCACCCGCCGCGCCTTCCTGTATATCCCCCGCGTTGGCGACCCGCGCCTGCTCATCCACCACGTCGACGCCGGCAACCTCTCCCGCCTCGGCCTCGACGTCCGACCCTACGGCGGCCGTGACGAGCTGCTTCAGGCCCTGGCGCTGCTCCTCGGCGGCGCACGCCGCGTCCTCATGGAGTACTCGCCCGGCAACGCCATTCCCTACGTCAGCCGCGTCGACGGCGGCACCCTCGACCTGGTGCGCTCCTTCGGCATCGAGGTGCTCTCATCCGCCGACGCCCTGGCCGCCGTCGTCGCCGCCTGGGACTCGGCCGACATCGCCAGCCATCAGCGTGCCGCCGATGCGCTCGACCTCTGCAAGGACGGCCTCTTTTCCGGAATGCAGAGCCGACTGGGTATGGGTGTCGAGTGGAACGAGCTCGAAGCCCAGCAGCACCTCGTGCGGCTGATGCAGGAGCACGGCCTCGAGTTCGACCATGCGCCGATCGTCGCGGTCAACCGTCACGCCGGCGATCCGCACTATGCGCCGGTGGCCGACAAGTCGCTGCCGATCAAGCCGGGTGACCTGGTGCTGTGTGACGTGTGGGGCCGCGAAAAAGAACGGCCTGACGGGGGCGTCGGCACATACGCGGACATTACGTGGGTCGCCAGCGCCGCCGATCCCATTCCCGGCGACCACGTGCGCATCTGGGAGATCGTCCGCTCGGCGCGCGACGCGGCGGTTTCGTATATCGAGGACCAGGTGGATGCCGGCGAGCCCGTGCAGGGCGGCCAGGTCGACCGCGTGGCACGCGGCGTCATCGACAAGGCGGGGTATGGCAAGGCCTTCACCCATCGCACTGGCCACTCAATCGGCTGGCTGGGCGCCCACGGCGACGGCGTGAACATCGACGACTTCGAGACACACGACACGCGCCTGCTGCGCCCCGGCGCCGCCTTCTCCATCGAGCCCGGGATCTACCTGTCGAGCTTCGGCGTCCGCTCCGAGATCAACGTGGTGATCACCCCAGGCAACCAGGTCAAAGTCACGACCCGCCGCCAGACCGACCTGGTCAAACTGGTCTAGTGGCGCTTGGCGGCGGCTTGCTCCACCTGTAGCAGCAGGTCAGCCAGGTCGAACGGCTTCTGAATCACGCCGTCGGCGCGCCGCGCGTCCGAACCCATCATCAACATCGCATAGGCGCTGACCACGATCACGGGTATGTCACGCGTCGGCTTGCTGCTCTTCAATTCGTGCAGCACGTCGAGGCCCGACTTTTCGGGCATCGCCAGGTCCAGCAGGATCACATCGGGATCGTTGTGTTCAGCCATCTCCAGGCCGGCCTTGCCGTCCGACGCCTGGACCACGGAATAGCCCTCGCCTGCCAACAGGTCGGCCATCAGCGATCTGATCCAGGGATCGTCCTCGACCACCAGGACCGTTTTCTCCGGCCGTGCCGTCGTGCTCATAGTTGGGCTCACCTCTCTCGGCGTAGCAGCGCTTGGCCTGGGCGTGCATACCGCGTGCCACGTTCACTGCGAACTCAAACTCAGCCTCAAGTGTAACCCCCACGAGCCCGCTTAAAGCCATCGGCCCGCCTGAGGGCGCAAGCGGGCCGATGGTAACTGGACGTCGACAAGCGGTGACCACGGGCGGGGAAGGGGAACCGGCTTGGCTCTCGGTGGGAGAGAGCCATCCATGGTCATCGCGACGAGCGTCCCAACGAGCGAGTCCAGAGCCGCGGGCAGGGAACCGGTGGGTGGTGTACGAACTGCTGGGCTCGTTCGCTGATCTCGCACATGATCTGGCCCTTGCTCGAAGCAGGCTCCAGATGTTTGTCCTGTGTCCTGAGATCTATATTCGCCCCAAGCTATTAAGGGCTCACTAACATGAGCGCAGAGAAACGTTAGCGTTGAATGAGAAAAGCTTCACCTCCTCATGCCCATAGCAGCGCCCTTTGCCATCGGCCTGGTTGACGTCCGCGCCGCCGCCGATCGGCTGTCCGGCGTCGCCAACCGCACACCCGTGGTCACCTCGCGGACCGTCGACCAGCTGGTCGGCGCCCAGGTGTTCTTCAAGTGCGAGAACCTGCAGCGCGGCGGCGCCTTCAAATTCCGCGGCGCCTATAACCGGCTTGTCAGCCTGACGCCCGAGGAGCGCGCGCATGGGATCGTCGCCTTCTCGTCGGGCAATCACGCGCAGGGCGTCGCGCTGGCCGCCCGCGAGCTCGGCATTCCCGCCACCGTGGTCATGCCCGACGACGCGCCGGCGCTCAAAGTTGCCGGCACCCGCGGCTACGGGGCCGAAGTGGTCACCTATGCGCGGCTCACCGAGGACCGCGAGGCGATCGCCCAGCGGCTCGCAACCGAGCGTGGCCTCACGCTCGTGCCGCCGTATAACCATCCGCAGATCATGGCCGGGCAGGGCACGGCTGCCCTGGAGCTGATCGACGAGGTCGAGCATCTCGACTGGCTGCTCATGCCGGTCGGCGGCGGTGGACTGCTCTCGGGCTGCGTGATCGCCGCGACCGGGCTCCTGCCAGCGATCAAAGTGGTCGGCGTCGAGACCGAGACGTCCGACGACTGGGTGCAGAGTCTCGCGGCGGGTCATCCGGTGCGCATTCCGCCGCCGGAGACCATTGCCGACGGTATTCGCACCCAGGCGCCAGGCTCGCTGACATTTCCGATTGTTCAGGCGCTGGGCCACGGCGTGACGACCGTCACGGACGACGAGGTCAAAGCCGCGATGCGCTTCATGCTGCTACGCCTGAAGCTGCTGGTCGAGCCGACTGGCGCCGTGCCCGTGGCGCTGCTGCTGTCGGGCCGACTCGACCTGCGCGGTCAGCGGGTCGGCATCATCCTCTCAGGCGGCAACGCCGACCCCGGCCTGCTCGCGGCCATCCTGGACGAGGCATAAGACTGTGGCACGCCGCCGCTCGTATGTCGCCGACAACGCGCTGCGCCCAGGCCGCGTGGCGCGCATCCTGGGCATCGCCCTGCAAAGCGACGGCGGCAGCACCGTCGGTCGCCTGTTCATCCGACCCATGGAAGCGCTCGACCGCTGGCTCGTCGGCATCTTCCCCAGGGCGGGCGAGCCGTCCCTGGCGATGCACACCGGCATCCACGTCGAGCTCGAGGACGGACGCGAGTACGTTGCCGAGCAGCTCGTCGGCAGCTTCTATCTCGATTTCCGCAACGCCCTCAACTGGACACCCTACGACCAGTTCACCCAGCGTGACCGCGGCGGCTGGGACGTCACCATTCCGCTCCAACACTTCCGAGCTATCGACGAATCGCTCGCCGCGGCCACCGTCGAACGCCTCAACCAGATCGAGGGCCACCCGTTTATGGGCGAGGACTGCACGGCCTTCGTCGAACGTGCCTTCGGCAGCCGGCGACTGTTCGCCGACAGCCCGATCTTGCGCCGTTTCGGGATTGGCGCGCGAATTGGCGACCCGGCTTTACCGCTGCTCAATCCACATCCGCCGCTGGGCCACCCCGCGCACGAGCGCCTGCGCTTCGACGCCATCAGCCGCTTGCCCGACGCGCTGGCCGACGCCGAGTCGCCGAACGTGCGCCTGTGGATCCATCGCCTGCTGCCCGCGGTGCTCCCCGTGGTCGGCGCCGCGCTGCTGTGGCGCGCGTACCCGCTGGCCCGTCGCAGATTCTCGAGATAGCCAGCTTATGCGCGCGCCGGCTCGCCGTGGTCGCGGGCTTCTTCGTGCTCCCAGCCGATCCACTGCGACCCGTCGCTCCAGATCTCCTTTTTCCAGATCGGCACGATCTGCTTCAGACGATCAATCGCGTAGCTGGTGGCCTCGAACGCCTCACCGCGATGCGGCGCCGCCACGGCGATCATCACCGACGCCTG
>JAFAWJ010000960.1 GCA_019242065.1 Chloroflexota bacterium | reverse complement strand
TGCTCGGCACCACGGCACCGCTCTGGGCGCTCATCCTGGGCGCTGGCTACCACCTGGGCCTGACCGACCTGCCGTGGCTGGCGACCGTGATGTCCGCCGTGTGCGACGCGGCCAGCGTGTGCCTCCTTGTCTGGCTGGGGCTGCGGCTCGGCTGGCGTCCGCTGGGCGCCGGCCTGGTCGGACTCGCCTGGGCCTTCAACCCGATGAGCATCGCCTTCGCCACCGGCGGCATGGAGACGAGCCTGTTCGTCCTGCTGGCACTAGGGGTGCTCAGCCTGGTCGGTCCGTGCCGACGGCCCGTGCTGGCCGCCAGCCTTGCCGCGTTGGCGACGCTGGTGCGACCCGAAGGCGCATTGCTCGTGCTGACCGTGGGCGCCTGGACGCTGCTGTTCAGCCGCACGCGACTGTGGCGCACGGTGCTGGCGGCCGGCGTGCCACTTGTGGCCGCGGGCGCGGTCATGCTCGCCCGCTACGGCAGCCCTCTCCCGAATAGCGTCGCCGCCAAGGAAGTGGCCTATCAGCCGACGTGGCCGCTCGAGAATGGGGTCGCGCTGCTCGTCCAGGCGGGGCTGCCTGGCTGGTCCACCTACCTGCTCGGCGTCGTGCCTGCGGCAGTCGGCCTACTGCTGGCGCTCATCGGGGTGGTCTCGCTGGGGGCCTTGCTGCGGCTGGCCGCGTTCGGCGTCTACCCGCGGCGATCGGCGGCCTGGCTGGCGTTCGCCGCGTTTGGCGCGCTGTACGTGACCTTTTACGTCAGCGTGGGCCTGCGCGGGGTGCGCCTGTTCCCCTGGTACCTCGTGCCAATCGAGCCGTTGTATCTGCTGGGCGCCGCGGCTGGCCTGGCCAGGCTGGGCGGTGCGCGTAGGGCGTGGCTGGCCGCAGTCCTCGTGGTATGGCAGCTGCCGGCCATCGACTGGCACCAGCCACTGCTGCCAGCCGGCCAGGACCTCGCGCGCGAACAGCTGTACCTCAGCGTGGGACATCAGCTCGCCAGCAGCCTGCCAGGCAACGCCGAGATCGCGGCGCCTGAGATTGGCGCGCTCGGCTACGCCTCCAACCTGCGCGTCCTGGATACCGTGGGCCTGGTGTCGCCGTCCGCTTTACCGTATTACCCGTTGCCAGCGGATGAGCTCGTGACCGACAACGCCATTCCCGCCCGCCTGATCGACGATCAGCGGCCGGACGCCGTGGTGACCCTGGACGTCTTTGCCGACCGGTCGCTGCTCGACGACCCGACCTTCCAGGGCGAATACCAGCTCGTGGCGAGCTACCCGTCCCACGTGTGGCAGAGTCAATCTCTGCTCGTGTTCCGCAAGACCCAGGCATCCGTGTGAACCGCGCCGCGCGCTGGGCTGCTAGTCACGTCGGGCTGCTCGTGGTGCTGGCGATCGCCGTCGCGATCGGCGAGGTGCCGCGTGTGCTGGCCGCGTGCTGCGCGCCGCCAGGCGCCACCGGCCTGGGCACGGCCTGGTTCATCAACGACTTCGCCCAGTACGAGTCGGCCATGCGACAAGGCGCCACGCAGTCCGGCTGGCTCATCCACGATCCATTCACGTCCGAGGCAAACCCCGCCGCGTTCATGTTCCCGCTGTACGTCGGCATGGGCAAACTCGCGGCGACATTGCGCGTCGCGCCAACCCTCGTCGAGCACGTGGTGGAGATCCTGGCGCGCGTGCTCCTGGTGGTCAGCCTGTGGCGGTTCGCGCACGCCTTCACCAGCACCCGCACGGCGGCCCACTGGGCGTTCGCGCTGGCCCTGTTCGGCAGCGGCTTCGAGCTGTTCGCCGGCCTGGCGAGCGGCGCGCTGGCCAACCTCGGCCTGACCGTCTACACGGGCAACTGGTCATACGAGACCAACACCTTCGGTCTGCTATTCGCGGCACCCCACGTGCCGCTGGCGATGGCCGCCACGCTCGAGCTGGCCCGCGACGGTCTCCGCCCACGTCAGAGGGTGACCTGGCCGTGGGTGCTGAAGACCGCCTTGCTTGGGGCGGCGGTGGCGATGCTGGATGCGTTCCACGTGCCAGTGCTGCTGGGCGCCATCGGCATCGCCGGCCTGGTGTTCTGGGGTTCCGGCCGTGGCGTCGCCAACCTGGCCGGGGCGCTCGTGGCTGCCATCGCGGCGCTGCCGGTGTTGTGGCCAACCATCGCCACGTTCAGCTTTCAAACCTTCTGGGTCACGACGTACAGCACGCAGAACGTCCTGCCGAGTCCGCTGCCGCACGAGCTGCTGGTGGATCTCGGACCCACCCTC
>JAFAWJ010000956.1 GCA_019242065.1 Chloroflexota bacterium | reverse complement strand
CAGCTGTTCATGCCCTTCGTGAGCCTGCAAGGCACGGCCGCCAACTTCTTGACGAACAACGTCTACGACCCGAATGGGATGCCTGAATACAAAGTCTGCGCGGTGCGTATTTCTTCCGTTGTTTGATGGGAGACCGCTGTTTGATGGGAGACCGCGCGTGCGCGGTCTCCCGAGTTGGGCGCATGCGCCCAACTGCCCAGCGGCACATGTGCCGCTGGGTGCTAACGCACCGGTCAGGGGGCTGCCGCCCCCCGCCGCCGTTCGCTGCGCTCACTCCCGCGGCGACCCCCCGCGTACGTGCTAGCCGCGACTGGCGACATGCGAAAGCTGGGTAGCCCGAGCGGCGATGGCCACGGAATGACCATCGCCATTGTCGACACGCTTCTAAACAGCTGTTTACTCGCTTCTAAACAGCTGTTTATCCGGGTAAAGAGTGGTTTATCCAGGTTGAAGATCGTTGGCTACCTACGCGTGCAAGGATGTCGGTGACACAGTTTTCATGGCATGACCGAGTTGCGACTCGCGGACAGCACGTACGCAGGGGGTCGCCGCGGGAGTGAGCGCAGCGAACGGCGGCGGGGGGCGGCAGCCCCCTGACCCAGTGCGTTAGCACCCAGCGGCACATGTGCCGCTGGGCTGAGGGGCGCATGCGCCCCTCGGGGAGCCCGCGCATGCGCGGGCTCCGCCCGAACAACCGCTTACAATCAACGATTACATCCGTGCTGGTCTTCTATGTTGCGCTGTACGCCGTGGGCATGCTCGTCGGCGTCGGCGCGCGCATTGTCTTTGACGTGCCCTTGCGTCGCCCTGGCTCGCGCGAGCTCATCGGCCTGTGCCTGCTGGCGCTGCTGCTGTGGGGCGCGATCTCCATCACGCACACACCCTTCACCGACGTCCTGCTGCCCATGGTGTGGGCTGGCACCGGACTCCTCGCGGGCTTCGGCAGCCGCGAGCTACACCCCGCCGTCTAGACCGAGCACGCCGTGGTAGCCGTCGAACCCGTACTCACGCAACCCGAGTCACCCGCGCCCCCAAGGCCGGCTCCACTCGCGCTCAGGGCCACCCAACACCTGCGCCCCGAAGACCGCGCGCTGCTCGACAACGTGGCCGGCCACCTGCCGCTGCTCGCCGACCTGACGCATGCCGACACGGTGCTGTTCGCGCGAGTCGACGACCAGGTGATGGTCATCGCCCAGGCGCAGCCCGTGCCCGTGCCCAGCCCATACGCGCGCCCGGTCGAAGTCGGCCGCACCATGGCGCGCGACGAGGCGCCGCCGGTCTTCAGGGTCCTGGTCGACAGGCGTCGCAGCCAGGTGACGACCACCGTCATCCGTGGCGCGCCGGTCCTCCAGGAGGTCTTCGCCATTCGCAACGAGCGCGGCGAGACGGTCGGAGCGCTGCGCAGCGAGATGCTGCTCATCGAACACGAGCGTCAGCGCAAACGCCACGCGGTCTTTCGGCGTGCGATCGCCCGCGCACGCGACCTGATCATCGCCGGTCGGATGCGTGGTGGCGAGAAGCTCGGGCGCCTGGGCGTCCACGACGGCGTGATGGTCATCGACTCGAACGGCCGCATCGAGTACCTGAGCGCGCCGGCCGAATACCTGTATCGACGCCTGGGCTACGCCGACAACCTGGTGAAAACCCAGTTGCAAGAACTGGAAACCAACGAATACATCTGCTTCAAGGCCATGGAGCGCGGCGTGTGCCTCGAGCAGCGCGCACAGGAACATGAGCTGGTGTGGATCAAGCGCGTCGTGCCGCTGGTCTCCAGCGACGACGGGTCGCTTCCGCTGCCGTTCATCGGACGCCGTAACGTGCCCACCGGCGCCATCGTCGCCATCGAGGACGTCACCGACGAGCTGCAGAACGAGCAGGAGCTCAAGATCAAGACGGCGATGATCCAGGAAATTCACCATCGGGTAAAGAACAACCTGCAGACGATCGCCGCCTTGCTGCGTCTTCAGGCACGCCGCACCGATAGCGACGAGGTGGCCGAACAGCTGCGCGAAAGCGTCGGCCGCATCATCTCGATCGCCGTCGTCCACGAGTTCCTCAGCCACGAGGAAAACAGCGTCATCAACATCCACGAAGTCTCCAACCGCATCCTGGGCGAGGTGCGCAACGGCGTGCTGGACCACACGCGGCCGATCACGCTGTCACTCGAAGGCACGCGCAGCTTCGTGCTGCCTGCCCAGCAAGCCACCTCGACCGCGCTGATCATCAACGAGCTGGTACAGAACGCCGTCGAGCACGCCTTCGTTGGATTACCCGGTGGGAGTATCGTTGTCAGACTTGCCGAACAGGGCGACAGTCTGTACATCGAGATTGCCGACGATGGCCGCGGGCTGCCCGACGACTTTGATCCTGTCCGCGAAGGAGGCCTCGGACTGCAGATCGTGCGCAGTCTGGTGCGCGAGGATCTCAAGGGTCAGTTCGAGTTGTTGAGTGCGTCGAACGGGAAGGGCGTTTCGGCAGTGGTGTCGTTCCCGAAGTGGATGGCGAAAGCGGAGTAGGCCCGAGTACATCGAATGTCGGACACACGCATCCTCCTGGCCGAAGACGAGACCATCACGCGCATGGACCTGCGCGAGATGCTGGAGAACCTGGGCTACATTGTGGTCGGCGAAGCGGGCGACGGCGCCGCGGCGGTCAACATGGTCCGCGCCCTTCAGCCGGACCTGGTGCTGATGGATATCAAGATGCCCGGTGTCGACGGCATCAGCGCCGCCGAGACGCTCGCCCAGGAGCACGCCACGCCCGTGCTGCTGCTGACGGCCTACTCGGACAAGGAGTTCATCGATCGGGCGGTCGATGCGGGAGTCATGGGCTACCTGGTCAAGCCATTTCTCGAGGCGCAGCTGAAGCCGGCCATCGAAGTGGCGCTGGAGCGCTGGCGCGAGAAGCGACAGATCGAGCACGACCTGGCGCAGACGCAGGACACGCTGGAGACGCGCAAGCTGGTCGAGCGCGCCAAGGGCGTGCTGATGGACAGTCAGAATTTGAAGGAAGCCGAAGCGTTTCGCCGCATTCAGCGACTGAGCATGAACTCGCGCAAGAGCATGCGCGAGGTGGCCGAGGCGATCCTGCTGGCGCACGAAGCTGGCCGCTCGCTCTGAAGTCCTGGCGCGCCAGTTTTATGCGCGTCCGACGCTGATCGTCGCGCGTGAGTTACTTGGGAAGGTCATCGTCCACGAGGTGGATGGCCGCCGACTGGCCGGCCGCATCGTCGAGACCGAGGCCTACATCGGCCCCGACGACAAGGCCTCGCACGCGCGCGTCGGCAACCGCGGTCGGGCCGCCATCATGTACGGACCCGCCGGCTTCGCCTACGTGTTCCTCGTGTACGGCATGCACAACTGCTTCAACACGGTGACAGAACCCGCGGGCTACCCGGGCGCCGTGCTGATTCGCACCGTCGAGCCGCTCGATTCCGCCCAGGGCAAAGGCAGCGGCCCGGCCCTGGTGTGCCGCGCGCTGGCCATCGACCGCGGCTGCACCGGCCTCGACCTGACGGCCTCGAGCCTGTTTTTAGCGGACGCGCCCAAAGTCAGCGATGCAGAGGTGCGCGTCGGCCCGCGCATCGGCGTGGCCTACGCAGGCGAGTGGGCTGCCAGGCCCTGGCGCTTCTGGGTCGGCGACTCGCCCCACGTCTCACACCGCGGCATAACTGGGGTCGGCCTCGATCCCTCGATGTTAAAATGACTCAGGACTCAGGGTGGCAATGGTGCCAGCGAGACGCTCTACTCGTGCTCTCAAAACGTCGGTCGACGGCGCGCACAACGGCACGGTTCTGGCGCCCGCGCCTGAACGATTCTCACCCGAGCCGCTCCATGAGGAGCCCGGCCTGTCGCCCGAGCGCTTGCGCCAGATGTTCGCGACGATGTTGCTGGCGCGCGCCGTCGACGAGCGCCAGTGGATCCTGAATCGTCAGGGCATCCAGCCCTTTCACATCTCGTGTCAGGGTCACGAGGCCTCCGGCGCTGGCAGCGCCTACGCGCTCGACCCCGCCCGCGACGTCATGGTGCCGTATTACCGCAGTCTGGCCGCGGTCCTGGCCTTCGGCGTCACGCCGCGGGCGGTGTTCCTGTCGGGTCTGGGCAAGGCTGACGACCCTATGACCGGTGGGCGGCAGATGCCGGCGCACTACGGTCTGGCGAGCGCGCACATCCTGACCAGCGGCAGCTCGGTCGCGACACAGATTCCGCACGCCGCCGGCGCGGCGCTGGCCAGCAAGATCCGCGGGGACGGCGGCGTCAGCATCGTCTACTTTGGCGACGGCGCATCGTCCAAGGGTGACTTCCACGAGGGCCTCAACTTCGCGGCCATCCACAAGCTGCCGGTCATCTTCGTGTGCGAGAACAATCACTACGCGATCAGCGTGCCGACCTCGAAGCAGATGGCGGTGCACAGCGTGGCGGACCGCGCGGTGGGCTACGGCATGTTCGGCGAGTCGGTCGACGGCACCGATCCCTTGATTGTGTATCGATCGGTCAAACTGGCGGCGGATCGTGCGCGGGCGGGCGATGGGCCGACGCTGATTGAGGCCAACGTGGTGCGGCTGACGCCGCACTCGTCGGATGACGACGATCGGCGCTATCGGCCCGAGGCCGAGCGCGCGGAAGCGCATCATCACGATCCGATTGACGTCTTTCGCGAGTATCTGCACGCGCATGACCTGCTGTCGGCGGAGGAGGAAGGTTTGGTGCGCTCGCGCATTCAGCGGGAGGTCGACGCCGCGCTTGCCGAAGCCCAAGCCGCTCCCGTGC
Organism: Chloroflexota bacterium; assembly: GCA_019242065.1. The sequence continues at coordinate 2,250 of JAFAWJ010000956.1, read as the reverse complement.
CGCGGCCTGAGACGGCCTTCGACAATGTCTACGCCGATAGGCGGATGCGCAACTTCCGAGACGCGGAGGGCGTATGGCAGTCCTGAGTCTCGTCGAGTCCGTGCGCAAGGCCCTCGAAGAGGAGATGGCCGCTGATCCCAGCGTCATCGTCCTTGGGGAGGACGTCGGCGTCCACGGCGGCGTGTTCCGCGCTACTGACGGCCTGCTCAAGGAATTCGGCGACAACCGCGTCATCGACACGCCACTGGCTGAGCTCGGCATCGCCGGCGTGGCCATCGGTGCGGCGATGAACGGCTTGCGCCCCGTCGCCGAAATCCAGTTCGCCGACTACATCCACCCCGCCTACGACCAGATCGTCAACGAGGCGGCCAAGATCCGCTACCGCTCGAATGGTACCTTTGGTTGTCCAGTCGTCTTCAGGGCCCCCTTCGGCGCCGGCGTGCACGGCGGTCTGTACCACTCCCAGAGCGTGGAAGCGCTCTTCTTCCACGTCCCAGGCCTGAAGATCGTGGTGCCCAGCACCCCGTACGACTGCAAGGGCCTGCTCAAGAGCGCCATCCGCGACGACGACCCGGTGCTGTTTTTCGAGCACAAGAAGAGCTACCGTCGCTTGCGCGGCGAGGTGCCGGATACTGACTACGTGGTGCCCCTCGGCCGCGCCGACCTGAAGCGCTCGGGCAAGGACCTGAGCATCATCACCTACGGCATCGGCGTGCACCTGGCACTCGAGGCCAGCCAGCGCCTGGCCAACGAGGGCGTCGACGTCGAGATCCTGGATCTGCGTACCCTGTTGCCGCTCGACAGCGATGCCATCAAGGGCACGGTGGCGCGCACCAGCAAGGTGCTGATTCTGCACGAGGACAACAAAACCGGCGGCATCGGCGCCGAAGTCGCGGCGCTGATTGCCGAGGAAGCCTTTGAGGAGCTTGACGGACCCATCATGCGACTCGCCGCCGCCGACACGCACATTCCCTACGCGCCGTCGCTCGAGGAAGCCATCCTGCCGAACGCCGACGACGTCGTGCAAGCCGCCCGACGGCTGGCCGAGTACTGAGCCGATGCCGAACACCGTGGTGCAGATTCCCCAGCTCGGCGAGTCGGTGGCCGAGGGGACGATCGGGCGGTGGCTGAAGCAGCCCGGGGAGTGGGTCGAGCGGGACGAGCCGCTGGTCGAAATTCAGACGGACAAAGTCAACGCCGAGGTGCCGAGCCCGGTGGCGGGCGTGCTGCAGCAGATTTTGCTGCCTGAGGGGACGACGGCGGCGGTGAAGACGGACATGGCGATTATTGGGGACGAGGCGCCGAGCCCGGCGGCCGCTCCTACGTCTGGCGCTCCACGTCCCATAAGCGACCCGCCGTCGGGAAGTGGCTCGCCGTCCAGTCCTCCGACGTTCATGTACGACACTTCCGCGGGTGATAGTGGTGTGGTGGGGCACCGTGAGCCTGAGCCGAACGGCGCGCCGCCCAAGCGCTTTTACACGCCGGTGGTGCTGCGGATGGCGGAGGAGCACAACGTCGACCTGTCGACGGTGGAGGGGACGGGTGCTCACGGCCGCGTGACGCGGCGCGACGTCGAGCGGGCCATCGCCAATGGCCAACCCTCGGCTGCGCCAGAACCTCGTGAGGTCGACACGACATCGGCCGTCGCTCCACCAACGCCTGCCGTCAGTACACCCCAGTTGGCTCCCGCCGGGGACCAGGCCCTGCCCCTTTCCCCCATGCGCCGCGCCATCGCCGAGCACATGGCCCGCGCCCGCGCCGACATCCCCGACGCCTGGTCCCTCGTCGAAATCGACATGAGCCGCCTCAGCCGCCAGCGCGACGCCCTCCAGGCCGATTGGCAGGCGCGCGAGGGCTACGAGCTCACGTACCTGCCGTTCTTCGTCAAAGCCGTCCTGGCCGGCCTGCGCGCCGTCCCCGAGTTGAATGCGTCGTGGGCCGGCGACCACGTCACCCTGCACGGCGATTACAACCTCGGCATCGCCGTCTCCGTCCCAACCGGCCTGATCGTGCCCGTCCTGCGCGGCGCCGACCAACTCAGCGTCGCCGGCGTCGCACGCGCCCTGCGTGCGCTCATCCTCAAGGCGCGTTCGGGCAAGCTGTCCATGGACGATCTGCAGGGTGGCACCTTCACGGTCAACAACCCCGGCTCGCTCGGCTCGATCATGAGCCAGCCGATCGTGCCCGTCGGCCAGGCCGGCATCGTTACCATGGAGGCCATCGTCAAACGCCCCGTCGTGACCGCTGACG
>JAFAWJ010000579.1 GCA_019242065.1 Chloroflexota bacterium | reverse complement strand
TACGGGCGTGCAGCCTCATTGGCCTCGGACGTACTGGCCGACGGGTTCGATCGACGCACACGGCGGTACCCCCTCATCGCGCAACTGACACTTGCTCGCGCGCGACTGGCCGTCGGCGACGCCATCGATCATGACGAATGTGACAGGCTTCTGGCTGAACTCGATCAGTGCGCGGGACTGGAGGCCTGGTATCTCACGGCGGAGTTGGCCGCTGCATCGGGCATGGATCGATGGTGGCGCGACGCCGAACGCCGAGCGGGCGCACTTGTCGCCCGCGCCGGCGATTACGCTGAGACTCTCCGCAGGCATGTCGCGTCAACATTTGCGGCACTGGGCCGCTAGACCTTCCGAACTGTTGCAGCGAGGAAAATCGCGCGGCGCACGACCGGCTCGGGCTTGGGGCCGAGCAGACCGAGCGCGCGCTCGGCAACGGCGCGTCGAATCCGAGGATCCAAGGTCTCGACAAAGGAGGCCGATTGAGCCAGACCCATGCGCCACGCGACCATGTCTGCGGGACTCAGCCCCGCAATGGCGATCTCGCGCCGCTCGACGCGCAGCGGCCGCATGCCGCCCCGCTCGATCACGGCCGACGCCGTAGCCACCGTGCCCCAGGCCGCCATCGCGGACTTCATCGCTGCTTGCCATGCGGGACGGACCCAACCGACCTCCGTCAGCGCCTGCTCGACCGCGTACTTGACCGGGTGATCATCGTCGACCGCATAGGTTGAGGCAACGAGCAACCTGCCAACGCGGCTGGCCTCTCTTACCCCGGCGGCTGGCTCGTCCAGGTGATTCAACGAAAACGGCGCCAGCACTATGTCGAACGATGCGGCCTGGAAGGGGAGTGCCAGCGCGTCTCCAACGGCGGCCGGCGGCCGATCAGCGCGACCACACCGCAGCATCCCAAGTGCCAGATCGGCGGCGATCACGCGCGCGCCAGCGCACACCGCTGCGCGGGAGCCGACGCCTGTGCCGCAGCCCAAATCCAACACGCGGCGGCCGCCGAGCGGCAGCGGGCTGAAGTCGACCAGGTGCTGAGCAAGCGGCGCGTAGACGCGCGCTGGCCCAACCGCCCATGCCGAGGCACCGACAGAGTAGGCAGCGCCTACGGCGTTCAAAGGTACCGCGCCCCCTCGCGCGCCCGATCGCACCACCAGCTCAGCTCGTCCTCATTCCCCAGTGCCTTCTCCCAGCCGAACATCACTAATGTTCCGAGCAGACACAGCCCGAGCTGACGCTCCCACCAGGCGTCTGTCGGAATGCCCCTGGCCTCCAGCGCCTGGCGCACCACAGTAATTGAGTCCTCTTTTGACTGGGGCAGCCGCGCCGCGTTGAGTGCCAGATACCAACCCAGGTCAAAACAGACGGGTCCTTCGCCGCAGTAGGTCCAGTCGATCAAGACCACGCGACCGTCGCCATGCAGGCCCAGGTTGCCAAGCTTCCAATCGCCGTGCACGAACGTGAGCGGCGTCGTTGCTACGGCATGCGCGAGCGGGCGCGTGTCGAAGCGCAGATTACGTATCACAGAGCAGACGTCGCGCGGTGCCCGCTCGAAGAACCGCATCCATCCTTCCGCGGCAATCTTTGGCACCGCATTCGGCCAGCCCAGCTCGCGCTCGGCCTCGATGTCAGCATCATTGCAAAACAGCCAGCGGTTGGCCAGCGGCAGCAGTCCGACCGTGTCCCGCCAACCCCACATGCGCGCTGCGAGCGCGGCCAAGCCGTCGAGCACCTGCAGGTGCGCCTCGATGGCCAGAGGCTCGTCGCCCGGCGGGACCAGCGCGGGCGTCAGGTCGCGCATAAGGAGGGCCGCCCCGAGTCCATCGCGACCAAAACCAGCCGCGGCGCCGACCATGCCGTGATCGAGATGCTCCGGCAACACGTCCATGAGTCCGGCTCGCCAGACGTCCAGTGGGATGCAGCTCGTCTCATGGAAGAAGCGCATCGTCCAGTCATGGTCGATGTGCACGTATTTCAGTACGTGCGGCTGGCCGTTGATCCGGACTCGATCGAAACCAGCACCAGACTTTGAATCGTTGTGAATGAACGGCTGGCGGTCAGTGGCGCCCGCAAGCAGTTCGTCGACTGAGCTGGCGACTGGCCGCGGACTCAGTGTAGGGGTGCGCATCTCAGCTAGCATCGCGCGCGGCCTCCAACTCCGCTAGCAGGGTAACCGGCCAGCGGCCGCCGCACCACGTGCTGGCGCGGGCAATCTGGTCCTCAGCGCCCAGCTCGAGGACGTGCGGTGCATGCTCGGCCCAGGCGCTCGGGCCGGTGTGCTCGCCGCGAACTGCATCAAGGAACAGGTCGATGGCGCGGGTGATTGAAGTCGTTTGCATTGCTGTGCATGATCGCGCGGAGCACTTGCAGGATTGTTGCAGGCGACCCGCAACAAGCTTGCAAGGCTGCAGGTGGAGAGTCATGCCGCCGGCACCGTTGACAGAAGCAATCCGCACCGGTACCTCCGGTGCACCAACTGTACTGAGCGTTTGAGAGGGTTCTCATGGTCGTAACAACACGATTGGCCGAGACTGAACTGAGCGGCGACGACATCGGCGGGTTCGCGACCGCAATGCGGGGCGCGCTGGTCCAGCCGGGCGAGCCAGCGTATGACGAGGTACGTCGCCTGTACAACGGCATGATCAACAAGCGGCCGCGGTTGATCGCGCGGTGTGTGGACACTGCGGATGTGATCGCGGCGGTGAACTTCGGTCGCCAGCACGGCCTGCTCGTCGCGATTCGAGGTGGCGGTCACAATGGGCCTGGACTGGGCAGCTGCGATGGTGGACTGGTCATCGATCTCGCGTTGATGAAAGGTGTGCGCGTGGAGCCCGCGCGCGGAACGGTCCGGGTCGAACCGGGGTGCACCTCCGGCGACGTCGACCATGCCACACATACGTTCGGACTGGCAGTGCCATTTGGAATCGTTTCTACTACCGGCGTCGCGGGTCTCACACTGGGCGGAGGTACCGGCTATCTCACTCGAAAGTATGGTTTGACGATTGACAATCTGCTGGAGGTGGATATCGTCCTGGCGGACGGTCGGCTGGTCACTGCCAGCAACACCGCGAATCCCGACTTGTTTTGGGCGCTACGCGGTGGTGGTGGCAACTTTGGCGTGGTGACAAGCTTCGAGTTCCAGGCGCACCCCGTCTCAAACGTCTACGCCGGACCGATCTTCTGGGAGGCGACGCACGCTCGACAGGTCATGCGCGCGTATCGTGACTTCCTGCCATCAACGCCGGAGGAGTTGGGCATCTTCGTCGGACTGAAGACTGTCCCTTCGCTCGATCCGTTTCCGCGAGACTACTGGGGCAGGCGTGCCTGCGCCATCATTGGTAGTTACAACGGTCCAGCAGCAGAGGGGGAACGATTGATGGCGCGCCTGCTGGGGACGTTGCCGCCGCCGATCTTCAACTGGATGGCTGAAATGCCGTTTCCGACCATGCAAGCTCTGTTCGATCCATTCTTTCCCAAAGGTTTGCAATGGTACTGGAAGGGCGACTTCGTGAAGTCGCTTCCGGATGAAGCGATCGATACCCACATCGCCCAGGCGGCGCTTGCACCGAGCGCGCTTTCCCTCATGCACCTGTATCCCATTGACGGAGCAGTCCACCGTGTGGCAAGCGACGCGACGGCCTGGAACACGCGCGATGCGGGATGGTCGATGGTCATCGCAGCCATCGACGCCGATCCGTCCCAGGCCGAGGCGTTGAAGGCGTGGGGACGCGCCTACTGGCAGGCGATCCATCCGTTCAATATGGACGGAGCCTATGTCAACTTCATGATGGACGACGAGGTCCAGGGTCGTGTGCAAGCGACCTACGGCGACAACTACGCACGGCTCGCCTCCGTCAAATCCAAGTACGACCCTGGCAACTTCTTCCGGGTGAATCAGAACATCGTGCCCGAGGCCATCTGAAAGCTGGAACACAACGAGGGCGTCGGTGACGCAATTCGGCCGATGCTCTCGCTTGCGGTGAAAGCATCGGCGGTGAGGCGCGATCCACGTCCATTCATGACACGGGCTCATTTGTCACTACTGTTCGCACGTGACGCAGTGGGTCCAGCGGTGGTTGCGGGCGGACGAGACGGCGGGTACCGCCCAGATTGCGCGGCATCGTACGACCACCGCGGGGGACATGCAGCCGTGCTGGTCAAACCGTGACGACGACAGTGCCGACGACGCAGACGGTGACCACGACACTAACGGACCTGTCGACCAGGACGATGATCCCGACGACGAGTTCCACCACTGCGATCGCCCCGTCAGCGCATCGTTGTGACCCGTCCCCGCAGCCCCCGACAGGGAGTCGAGGTTGACCGGCAGACCGGAAAATGAGCTCCGCGTCTCAGCGTGGAGGCGGCGGACCGGATGAGAACGAACTCCAGGGCCATGGGCTCCCGGAATAGCGTTGTATGCCCGGCCCCGTCGGCGGGTGCATCGTCCCGATCAGGCCAGGCCCAACGTGGAGCACGCGCGTCGGGAACACGCGTGCGAAGGGGTCATGGGATTGGTCGATGGGCGGGCAGAGATCGTAGGCGGTCAGGGCACCGGCGATCGACGCGAAGTCCAGCGAGAGCGTCGACATCGCCCGGACGCGTGGCCCAGCAAGCACACTGCGCAGCGCCCATGACACGGCGGGGTCGTCGAACAGCCAGCGTATGCCGGTGGGTACCAGTGCTAGCGATATCCACGCCGATATGCCGCACGGATCAATCGCACGCACATCCACTCCGAACGCGCCTGCTGGGCGGTGGCTGTCATCGTGCCACGCCGCGAGAAAACCGGCCTTGTCACCATCGAGTGTGTGCAGCTCCCCGACCGCGAAAGCGTCTCTGGGCGGGTGGGAACAGATCGCCAGCCAGTGCCAGGTCATGGGCGCGGCACGTCCCAGTCAGGCCGAATACGGCGAGTAATCTCTCGAAAGTCCTGGCGCAGCTCCTCGGCGGTGGGTCGACCCCAGAACCAGTACCCGTTGTACGCCGCATGGATCGTCAGATCGGGATACAGGGTGAATACCGCTGGCGCGTACGGCCGATGCAGTGTGTCGGTCGTCTCCAGCAGTGCGAGTGTCTGGATGTAGCGTCGGTCGTGATCGGAGAGAAAGGTCCAACGGGCACCCAGGCCGGCACGGAAAGCAGCCTCGGTTTCCGCGGGATCCACGCTGACGGACACGAAGCGGGTGTAGGCGACCTCCGCCTCATCCTGCAAGCGCACCAGCATGTGAAAGAATGCCTGCTCCTTTGGACACCAGAAGCCTCGATAGAACTGCAACAAGACCGGATCGCCGCCGGCTAACTCGGAGAGCCGGCGAGGATTGCTGTAGTGATCAGAGAGTTCCAGGTCTGGGAAGTGGTGCCCGACCGTGGGTCGCGTCGCGGAATCTGGCATACGGCTATGGTGGCCTGATTCCGACGGACGTGGGCGCCATGATGGGACTGACCTGCCAGGCGGTCGAAAAGCTGGCATCTCAGGCGCAGCCATCATCTCCCGAAGCGGCGCGTGGCCCCGCCTGCCAGCTTGTAATCAGGCGTTCAACCTCGTTGAGCGGATTGCCAATCGTGCGTTCGAATGGAGCGCATGCGCGCTGGACCACCAGTCCATCGGCGGCCGCCATCAGCGCGGCGACGGCATCGTTGGTACGCAGCTCTGCCCGCAGACAACTGGTGCGTCTTCCGGCTTCGATTACGGATCGCAATGCCTCGATGCGCCGGTGCCGCGCTTCGCGCAACCACGCGCCAAGGGCGGGCACGTCGTGCGCACGGACCCACAGCTCGAGTGACAATCTGGCGTCGTCAGGCGATTGGCTGTTGAGCAGCCGCTGCAGGCTCCGAAGTGCGCCTTGCAGGCGTTCGACCGGGTGTCCAGGACGATCGAGTGCCGCGAAGACCGCCACGTTGTACACCGCGACGCGTTCGGCGACGACCGCCAGAAACAGGTCCTCTTTGCTGCTGAAGTAGCGATACAGGGCGCCGACGCTGAGCCCAGCGGCATCTGCGATTTCCGGCATCGAGGTTGTTGAGAAGCCGCCGTGGGCAAAGCACGTTGCGGCACCGACCAGAATCTGGTGACGCCGCGTCTGCTCATATGCCTCCGAGACCCTGGGCATCCTCGAACGATGAACCTCCGTTCAGGATGATAGCCGCTTTCGGCCGTTCAGATCGCGTATGCTATAAGTGAATCAACGTTCAGTTTGGAGCAGTATCCGCCCGATGCCTCTTCGTCAGTCGCGCCACCAACCGCCCGCTCCAGGTACCGACGCTGCCGCTCCGCTCCGCAGTGAGTCGGCAACTGCGACGTTGGGTCACTCACGCCGGGGCGGCGCAGGGCGACGCAGGAGCCGGGTGGCCTGGTTGGCGCGCTATCGGCGCTTGACGCTCGTTGGCACCAGCGGTCTGTTGGCCACAACCACACTCCGCAAGTGGTTGCCGATCGCGACGCTGATCGGCCTGGTGGCGGGCGTGGGGGCGATTGTTTTCTTCGCGGCCATCCAGTGGTGCACCGCCTTCTTCCAGGGCACTCTTCTCGGCTACGTGGCGCCGTCCCCCCTCGGCGAAGTGGCCGCCGAGCCCACCGCGATGCTGCGTCCCTGGCTGCTCCCGCTGGTCGTAGGTCTGGGCGGCCTGCTAAGCGGACTGATCGTGTTCAACCTCGCACCCGAAGCCGAGGGGCACGGGACGGACTCGGCCATCGCGGCCTACCACTATCACGCGGGCTTCATTCGTCCGCGGGTACCCATCGTCAAACTCGTGGCCTCCGCGATTACGATCGGCGCCGGTGGCAGCGCTGGCCGCGAAGGACCGACCGCACAGATCTCGGCCGGCTTCGGCTCGTTGCTGGGGCGTTGGCTGGGTCTGAGCGAGCGGGACCGTCGCATCGCCGTGGCCGCGGGCATCGGGGCAGGGATCGGCGCGATTTTCCGCGCTCCACTCGGTGGCGCCGTCCTGGCCGCTGAAATCCTGTACAGGGATGACCTGGAGCCAGAAGCGCTCGTGCCTGGCCTGATTGCCAGCATCGTCGGCTACACCATTTTCGGCGCCTGGTCCGGTTGGACCCCGATCTTCGGCGATCAGCAAGCACTGGCATTCGAGGAGCCGATCCAGCTCGTCTACTACGCGGTGCTGGGGCTGGCCTGCGGCCTGGTTGGCGTGCTGTACTCCCGCACGTTCTACGCAACGACAGCAGTCTTCCATCACCTGCGCCTGCCGCGGGCGCTCAAACCAGCCATTGGCGGAGTCCTTGTGGGTCTCCTGGGCCTGGCCGTGCCACAGGCACTGGGTATGGGCTACGGCTGGGTGCAGGTCGGTATGGACCAGCGATTGCTCGGCCTGCCGCTGTGGCTGGTGCTGATCATTCCCCTCGCCAAGATTGTTGCGACATCGCTGTCCATCGGCTCCGGTGGCAGTGGCGGCATATTCGGCCCGGGTATGGTGATCGGTGGCTTGCTGGGCGCCAGTTTCTGGCGGCTGACCTATGGCCTGCTGCCTGGCATGCCGCCCACCGCCGCTCCCTTTGTGATCGTGGCGATGATGGCGCTGTTCGGTGGCATCGCCCATGCGCCGCTGGCGGTCATGCTCATGGTGGGCGAGATGACCGGCAATCTCTCCCTCCTGGCACCCGCCATGCTGGCGGTCGGCATCGCCGTCTGGATCGTAGGTGAGCGCAGCATCTACGCCAGTCAACTGCCAACGCGCGCCGATTCGCCGGCCCATCGACTGGACCTGTCCTTTCCGTTGCTGAGCACACTCCTGGTCAGAGACGCGATGGAGCCACCTGGATTGACGGTGGGCCCGACAGAATCGTTGAGCTCTGTCCAGGCGCGCCTCGAGGCGGCGGGGACCAAACGCGTCGCGGTGGTCGACGGCCTGCGGTTGATAGGCGTGCTGTCAATGACAGACGTCGGTCACGTGGCGCTCGATCGACGCTCGGAGACCGAGGTTCGAACCGTCATGACCGTTCATCCCGCGAGCGTTGCACAGAACGAAACCCTCGACGTCGCACTCGGCCATCTCTCCGACCGACGCGTCAGCTGGTTGCCCGTGATCGACTCGGAGGACAACCGACACGTTGTGGGCCAACTCCAGACGCAGGCCATCGTCCGCATGTATCGCAGCCAGGTGAACCAGGGCGTTCGTGAGCTGAGCAGTCTGACGGGTGCTTCCTCCAACGACAGGGCCGACGACGCCGATGACAAGGGTCTCTTGCGAGGCCTCAATCGGGTCACGGGTTGACGCCACTGAATTCTGAAAGTGACGGCGCGTGCTCAACTGGTAACGCTGCGGGTGCGTTAAACATCGAGCAGGATGGCGCGCGGTTGGCCCGGCGGAAACGTCTAGCCTTTGGCCGCGTTCGACAATTTACCAAAAGATCACGTGCGGGTTCTTCCGTACAGAAGGTCCCCAGGCTCTCGACTCCGCCCAGCTTGCACGCTTGCGGCGGCCACCTGCGTGAGCCTTCCACACTGCAGATTCGTTGATGCCGCCAGGGTTCGTGGCGTCGGCGGGTTCATCGGTGAGGTCGGCTGGCCCGACAACACGGACGGCGACGCGGAGCAGTGGAATGCGCTGGCGGAGGCCTGGTACGCGGCCGCGGATCGAGCCGGACTGTGGGTGTCCGCCTGGGCCACCGGCGAGTGGTGGGACCCGGCGTACAAGCTGGCGGTGTACCGCAAATCTGCCTCAGCCAGCGGACTGGACACCGCCAACACCCAGGCCTGCGTCCTGGAGCAGCACGCCACACGAAGCGCCTGTTTGCGCGGCATCGCGGTGGCAGGTGGCTCATTTGCGAGTCCGACGGTGGAACCCTCGGTGGAGTTCTCAGACTCCAGTCCTGGCAACTACGATGTCGACTACCACTACGACGGCGACGCCAGCTTCGGCTACGTGGCGCAGCGCGGCATCCGCCTGGCGCGTCTGGACTTTCGGTGGGAACGATCCAGTCCCAGATCGGGCAGGCGCTGGACGAAGCCGAGCTGTATCGCCTGGAGAGCGTCCCGTCGGCACACCAGAGGTACCCGTCGGCCAGTTCGTCGATCTGTGGCAACGTCTGAGCGCCCGCTTCGCGGACAACCCCGCTGTCGTGGCGTACGGGCTCATGAACGAAACGGCGGACATCCCGCCGGACTACCAGGTTCGCGTGGCGTATCGCCAGCAGTGGACGCATCCTCCGAAGCGGGGCACGCCGACAACAATGGTCCCGAAATTCTGAGCAGGGACCCGACACTGACTCATGGCAGTCCATTCGCGCTGCGGATCTCGCGCACGTTTCCTTCGGAACCGGCGTACGGTCATCTGCGGGTAGTAACGGACGGTGGCGGCAGCCCGCGCGATCTCTCCGCCAGTGGCGACACACTGGCAGGCAGTGGCGACACACTGGCAGGCACGCCACTTCATCTACGGCGCCCGCACCGCATCTGACGCCACCGAGAGCACTGGACTCGAGCCCGGTCAATGGACCCGTGTTCTCGGGTGGTTCACGTCGGACGTCCTGCAGGACGTGCGCTCCATCGGGCTCCAGGTCTACTCCAACGCCGCGAGCGGTGCGGTCTCAGTCGTTGTCGACGACTTGACGCAGGCTACCCAGCGTACGCCGGCACAGGTGTGGGAGGCGGCTTCGCAAG
>JAFAWJ010000567.1 GCA_019242065.1 Chloroflexota bacterium | reverse complement strand
GCCCTGGGTGCTGACGTCGTGAGCAATAGTTACGGAGGCAGTGAGTGGTCCGGCGAGTTGCGCCTCGATCCAACGTACAACCATCGGGGTGTGGCGATCACTGCCAGCGCAGGCGACAGCGGCTATGGCACCGAATACCCGGCCGCGTCGCCGTATGTGACCGCCGTCGGCGGGACCAGCCTCGATCAGGCCACCAACACCGGGACTCGGAATGCCACCGAGACAGTCTGGAGCGGCACCGGCAGCGGATGTAGTGGTTTCGAGCCCAAGCCGGCCTGGCAACGCGACGGCGGCTGCACCGATCGGACCGTAGCGGATGTCGCGGCAGTGGCGGATCCCAACACCGGCGTCTGGGTTTATGACACGTACAGCGCTGGCGGTTGGGCCATCTTCGGCGGTACCAGCGTCGCTGCGCCCATTATTGGCTCGATGTACGCGCTGGCCGGCAATCACCTGGGCACGGACGTCAGTATGAATTCAGACCCGTATTCCGACCCGTCCGCGTTGTTCGACATCACCAGCGGCAGCAACGGGACCTGCGGCACCTATCTGTGCACTGCCGCTCCAGGCTATGACGGACCGTCCGGCCTGGGCTCCCCCAACGGTGTTGCCGCGTTCACCAACGCGGTTGGAACGGCTCCCGACTTCTCGCTAACCACCAGCAGTTCGGCGCTGACGATGACCCGGGGTGGCGTACAGGTCAGCGATACCTTGACGCTATCCGCCATCAGTGGCTATCACGCGACTGTGCGTCTCGCCGTGAGCGGACTTCCGAGAGGTCTGAACGCCAGTTTCACGCCGCGATCGCTCACGCCGACTGGCACCTCGAAGCTGACCCTCCAGGCCGGCATGACTACCGCGCGCGGCACCTACCCGCTGGTCATTACCGCCACGGGCTCGGATGGCACCCAGCACACACTCGTGGTCCAGGCGACGGTCCAGTAGAGACGTATGCGACGACTGAGCCTGATAGTCGCGGCCGGACTCCTGACAGTTGCGCTCGGCGGGCCAGGCCGCGCCCTGGCCCAGGGCCCACCGCAGCCGCAACCGGGCGCGCCGACGACCGTCCAGCCATCGATCAGCGTCGATCCGGACCAGCCGGGCGCCACGCCGCACTGGCAGTTCACGCTGGCGGCGACGTATTGCGGCGGCTATCGCATCGGCGACGGCGTGTACGTCAGCCCCGAGGCGCCGCTGGCGCTTCCGTCGACTGTGTCGTCCGACGCCGTCCTCTTCGCCGGGCAACCTGCCAGCGTGGACACGGCGACCCGCGCACTGCGGGTCAATCCCGCGCCCGGCCTGGCGCAGAGCATGGTGTGCATGACAGGTCCTCGGGCGCTGGTGGTCGACGTGCTGCCCGAGGCTGGCTTGAGCCTGCCGAACGATCCGGGGCAATACGCCGTCGACGTGTGGACTGGCGCGGATCCGACGCCGATCACCCTCAGCTTCCAGGTCGCCTCGCCCGACGACGACGCCGATTCAGGCTGACAGGTCGAAGGCCTGACCGAGCCCGCGGTCGCGTGCCCACGTGTAGCCCCACGTCGCCACGAACAGATCCTGCACGGTCCCACCCTCGAGCCGGTAAATGACGCGCTCGTCGTCGGAGCGTCGCGGTGGCACCTTGTCGACGATGACGCCGCCGACCGGCACCGACGCATCCGAGGTGAACTCGGGGATGTCGGCGACCAGGCGCGCCTGAGCGGCCAGCTCCGCGGGATACTGACTGGGAGCCATGGAGATGACCAGCGCACCGGGCTGGACCCAGTCTTCTGTCAGCAGCGGCGTGCGCTCGTCAAAGTGGCCCGGAGCGCATAGATCGACGATGTCGGCGGCACGAATGGCTTCTTCGGCCGAGTCCACGGCAATTACTGGCAGGTCGTGTCGCAGCGTCATGTCGCGGGCGAACGCCTCGCGGTGGGCGCGTGTCGGACTGAAGACGCGGATCTCCTGGATCGACGGCACCGCCGCCAGCAACGCGCCGACCTGCGGCGCAGCTTGCCAGCCTGAGCCCAGCAGACCCACGCTGCGCGCGCCGGCCGGGGCCAGGTGGCGCGCGGCCACGCCCGCGGTGGCGCCGACGCGGAGCGAGTTCAGCACGCCGTAGTCCATCAGCGCCAGCAAGGCGCGCGTCTCGCCTTCGAAGAGGAGGAAGGCACGCGTGTGGGGTGGATTGCCGAAGACGCGCATGCCGCTGAGGAGTCCGTCGCCGGCCAGCAGGCTCAGGCGGATGCCTTCGAATTCGCCGGGGCGGCGATCGACGAGGCGGCCCTGGCGGACGGCGCCCTGGTGGTGGGCGACGATGGCCGACTGCACGGCGTCCAGGGCGCCGCGCATGTGGGCGGGTTCGTCGCGCAGCGGGCGCAGGTCACTGGCGGTGAGCAGGAGCGCCGCGGACATGGCTTACTGGAACGTGATCATATCTGTCTTGCTCAGGGTGGTCGCACCCTTCTGGAGCGGCTCATTGTTGGCGTTGGCATTCAACTGGGTGAGCAGTTGGTACCGACCGATGGCCACGTCGGCGTCGGTCATGGCCGAGGTACCGTCGTCGGCGACGACCACCGTATAGGTGCGCAGGTTGCCGCCGACCGCTGTGTACAGCACCGAGCCGTTTTCGCGCCAGCCGACCAGGACCAGGTTCGAGATGTTCCTGGCGCGGAGCATCTCGTCGAGGGCGGTGTCGAAGAAGCGATCCTGCCCGATGCCCGCGAAGACAGGGTCGCCGGGTTGTGGGGCGACGTCCGGCAGGATTGGCGGCGAAGTGGCGGGCGTGCTGTACACCACCAGGACGTTGTCGGCGCGTGCGTTGGACAGCAGATTGGCCACACGCGGGACGAACTCCAGGCAGTTGGGCTGCGGGCTACAGGTCTGGGTGGTGATGTCGAGGACAAGGACGGCGGTGTCGGCATGATCGAGGGTGACGGACACCGGTGCCGGGACAGGCGGGACCTGCTGGGCCAGCGCCGGGGTGGCGCCCACGAGCAAAAGCCCCGTCACGCCAAGGAAAGATTTCAGGAGCATGCGATCCAGGTAAGCGCCTGCCGCGGACAGCGTCAAAGAAGTGCCCACCTCTCGAGGAACTGAGCCCAGTACGATCTCCGGGTCGTGAACACGCCAACGCAGTTGGGCAGCATCCGGAACTTCGCCTGGGTCGCACCGGGCGTCGTGGCGCGCGGCGAGCAGCCCGCGCTGGAACCCGCTACTTTCGCGGCGCTGCGTGAGGCGGGCGTCACCGCCATCCTGTCGCTGCGCCCCGATCGTGAGCCGCCGTCGCAGAATTCGCGCCGACCCTGGCCCGAATACCACGTCGAGGAGGAGCAGGCCCTCGCCGAGGCCACTGGCCTGCGATTCCGCAACCAGCCCCTGACCGACTTCTCCGCGCCACCGCCCGACGGCGTCGCCGGTGCGTTGACGATCGTCGACGCGCTGGTCGCCGAGCAGCCCGGCGTCTACATCCACTGTCGCGCGGGCGCCGGTCGGGCCGGACTCATCAGCGCCGCCTGGGGCGTCACCCGCGGACACTCCGGCGACGACGCCGCCGACAGCTACCTGCGCTTCATGGAGCACATCGCGGACGGCTTGAACTTCACCGACGACGAATGGGCGCGCTTCGCCCGCCGAGTCGGCCAACCGCAGATCTACTGGGCGCTGCGCCAGGTCGTCGACGCACTGGGCAGCCCCATGACCCGCGATCTGCCACGGCTGCTGCCACCCGAGCCCCCAGAGGAAGCCGCGGCCAACGACTGGGAGGCGGGGTATCGCCGCGCGCTGCAGCCGTGGCGCAGAAACGGACATCTCGCATGAAAGGCAGCACCGATCGGATTCTCACCACCCATGTCGGCAGCCTGGCCCGCCCTCATCCGCTCCTGGAGCTGATGCGCGCCAGAGTCGCCGGTCAGGCGTACGACCAGGCCGAGTACGCTCGCCAATCCCGCGAGGCGGTGAAGGATGTCGTCCAGCAGCAGGCCGCCGCGGGCATCGACGTGGTCTCCGACGGCGAGCAGAGCAAGGCCGGCTTCCTGGGATACGTGTCGGATCGACTGAGCGGTCTGGAGGTCGACACGGTCGGCGTCCCTGAGCGACAGGTCGCCCGAGAAGAGCTCGAACA
>JAFAWJ010001019.1 GCA_019242065.1 Chloroflexota bacterium | reverse complement strand
CTGGAGTCGCTGGGCGTTGTCAATTGCCCGCGCGACGCTGTCGTGCATCGACGCGGAGCGTCCGGCGGCCCAGGCATCCGGAAATGCTGCGCGCGCCTCCTGTTGATCCTCGAAGTGCGCAACATGCGCGTGGTCCACAGCTCCGAGCCTGCGCAGGGGCATGCCCAGTGCGGCGTGTTGCGCGTCGGCGGCGCCAAACAACCACGCCGCATCGGCCGTGTACCCGTCGCGGAGCAGCGCGAGCGCGAGTCGCTCGACGCATCCCGCGGTTCCGCGCGGATCAGCCAGATCAGAGAAGAGGATCAGCGCCCCCTTCCAGGCCGTCATCGCGCGAGCAACCTCACCGCGCGCCCAGTGCACATCGCCTTCGGTCGCAAGCGCGTGACCGGATGCATAGCGCGATTGCGAGGCATGCGCGAGCCGCACGCTTTCCTCCATCAGCGCGGCGAGGCGCGGGTCAGCCGGCCCGTGGGCGATCAACATCACGCGGGCCAGAAAACTCAAACCGACGCTCAGCATCGGCGGGCGTTCGGCCCCGCGGAGATGCGTGACCGCGGACTCGAGCGCGCTCTCGGCCGCCACGTACTGCCGCTGGAGGAAGGCACTCATGCCCATGTTCAACAGCGCTTCGGCCATACCGCGGGTGAACCCGGCCGCGCGGCTGACCCCCAGCGCGCGTTCGGCGATCGGGGTCGCGCACGCGGATGCGCCATTCCGCCAGTACAGAAAGGCGAGCGCGTTCAGCGCGCCGCAGCGTGCCCTCGCCGGAACGGCCGCGAAATCCTCCCGGGCGATCGCCTGCTCGAGCCAGTTGCAGCCCTCCTGGCAATGCCCGCGGCGCTCCCAGAACCGGAACAGCGCCGTCGCGGCCGTCACGGCAGCTTCTGTCTGGCCCTGGCTCAGCGCCCAGCCCAGCGCAGTCCGGATATTGGCGTGCTCCAGCTCGATGCGTTGGATAGAGACAATCTCTTCGGGACCCGACGCTTGAATGCCGCGGCGCGCCAATCCGAGAAAGTACGCGGCGTGACGAGACCGGTAGTCCGCATCCTCGCCTGCCGCCTCCAGACGCTCCAACGCGTACTGTCGGACTGTCTCGAGGAACCGGTAGCGCGTAGTACTTCCGGCGACGTCGACGACGATGAGCGACTTGTCCGCCAGCGTACCGACCACATCGAGCACCTCGGAGGGTCGGAAACCATCGTCCGTGCACACCACCTCCGCGACGTCGAGACTCCAGCCGCGTGCAAACACCGACAGCCGGCGGAACAGGCGCTGCTCCCGGTCTGAGAGCAAATCGTGGCTCCAGTCGATCGTGGCGCGCAGCGTCCGGTGGCGGACCGGCGCGCTGCGGCTGTAGGCCGATAGCAGGCCGACGTCTGCCTCGAGCCGGTTCGCCAGCTCCTCGAGCGCCAGGATACGCGTGGCCGCCGCGGCAAGTTCCAGCCCCAGGGCAATGCCGTCGGTGGCGACGCAGATGCGGGCAATCGTCCGCGCGTTAGACGCCGTGAGCGCCAGTGGCGTCACCACGGAGGCGCGATCCAGGAAGAGCTGCACCGCCGAATTCTCAGTCAGGGATGCCACCGAGTCGGCCGTGCCCTCGGATGGAAGTTCGAAGGGCAGGACGTGCCAGCACAACTCGCCGTCGATTGCCAGTGGCTCGCGGCTGGTGGCCAGGATCTGCAGTCGCGGGCACCTGGCCAGCAACTCGCCAATCAACTCCGCGCAGGCTGCGATCAGATGCTCGCAATTATCGACCAGCAGCAGGGCATGCCTGTCGCCAATGAAGGTCACCAGCATCTCTCGCACGTGCTCGGTGCGCACCTCGCGAATGCCGAGGGCCCTTGCCATCGCGCTCGGCAGCAGCGTCGGTTCCACGACGCTGGCCAACTCCACCTCCCAACAGCCCTGGGGGAAGCGCGGCGCAGCGGCGCGCAGGAACTCCTGGGCAAGTCGCGTCTTGCCGACGCCGCCCGGACCGACCAATGTCACCAGCGGAGCTTTGCCCACAGCCGCCGTGAGCTGCTCGAGGTCATGCCGGCGTCCGATGAAGCGGGTAAGCGAGCGCGGCAGCATGTGGGCCGACCGATCA
>JAFAWJ010000372.1 GCA_019242065.1 Chloroflexota bacterium | reverse complement strand
CTCGTCCGCGTCAACCCCGCCTTCGGCTTTGGAGAGGGCCTCGCCGTCGAGCTCATCCAGGACGGACGCAGCCTGCCGACCCCGTTCCCCGCCGTCGACCAGTTCTCCGGCGAGACCGCCTACTTCTCCGACTGCATCCTCCACGGCATCGACCCGGAGCCGGACGGCGAGGAGGGCCGGCTCGACGTCCGCGTGATCGCCGCCGTCGAGCGCGCGCTGACCACGGGCCGCCCCGTGTCGCTCGACCCGGTGCAGCGGCACCGCCGTCCGGCGGCGGAGCAGGTGCGCAAGCTGTCCGTGCCGCACCAGCCGGGCCTGGTGCGCGCCGCGGAACCAGGAGAGGGATAGGCCTTGATCTCGGCGATCACAAGGTCCTGCATGAGATGGCCGCGCCCAACCCGAACGAGTCCTTGGAGAAGTCGGCGAGCTTGCGACGCGCAGTGAACGCGGTCATTTCCTCATGCGGCGCTGAGGAGTGAGGTCATCTGTGAGGCAGATCATATCGAGACCGTAACTTTCTAGCTGGTATCGTCGTCACGGCTGGGCTGCCACGCCGATGATGTGGAGGAGGACATGTTTGACTGGAATCGAGCGGTCAGGACCTCGCTGATCGCACTCGCGGGATCACTCCTGGGAACGACAGTGAACGCGCAAACAACTCAGTCGTTGACACAGACGTTACGTCTAACCGCCAAACCTGGCACGCAGTCGCCGGTGATCATCCAAACTCAGCCGCGAGCGTCTTGCGTGGTGCAACCGGCGGAGGGCAACGAAAGGGCCATGGCTCGCTTCTTTGCGGACCAGAACGGCGTGGCTCGGTTCTGGGTCAAGCCTAGCACCTCCGGCGAGTCGATCACCCGGCTGAAAGTTGAGTGCAATGCAGCGGGCGTAGTCACAAACCATGCGGTCGAGGTGCGCACGTCCGACAGCCCAAACTCCGACTATCCGGCGCCGTCGCGCACTCCTGCTCCCAGTGGGCAGGCGCGTCGAGCTCTAACGGAGAAAGAGGCGCTGAGCCTGTCTGATCAGGAACTTCTGAGGCGTGGATATCCTTTGCCGCCCGATCCACAGCAATCACCCGAAGGATACCGGCTGTGGCTTCGCGCCGTAACACGCCAGGGAGTCATCCTTGACCCAGGGCTGATGAGAAACCCTTACGTTCGGCACGATTACGGACATACGAGGAGCGGCAATTCGACATCAAATAACTGGAGTGGCGTCGAGCTGCGCGGAAGCGGCGGCCCATTTGCCTGGGTTTCGGCTTGGTGGAACGTGCCCAGTGTGACTGGAGAGTCAAACACCCAAACGAATTCCTCGACGTGGGTCGGGATCGATGGCGACAACACGAACGATCTTGCCCAAGCCGGCACCGAACAAGACGCCCTTGGTACAGGGGGAACGTTGGTAACGACTTATCGGGCGTGGACCGAGCTACTTCCTAACCAGCCGACTGAATCCGTGCTCACCAACCTCTCCATAAACCCGGGTGATCAGGTCTTCACCGAAGTGTGGATTGGGTCAGCGGGCGGCGGGCCGTCCCTTACAGCGCCGAACCCATTCATGGTCGTCTGCATGGAAAATCTCACAACGTCTGGCGGAGCATGCTTCAATTACACGCCCCTCGCCGGTACGGTAGTAGGCGGTAGCGAAGCCGAATGGATCATGGAGAGGCCATCGACAGGATGCGATAGTCAAGGTAATAACTGCACACTCGCTGATCTTGCCAACTTCGGCAATGTTGCAGTGTTCACGACCAACGTTCTAGCTCGTCGCTCAAATTCTCCACGCCACGGTGGTTATACCAGCTGCTGTGGCAATGGCAGTTTCCTGATCGACATGAGCAGCGATGGCACGGCAAGCGGCACAACCCTGGACACCGTCAATCTGAATGGGGGAACAATCAACTTTACTTGGTCAGCGTTTCACTAAGCTTAGGAGAGCACCTGTGCCACCCGGCGAGACCACACCGTGGTGGCACACGGCCGCCTTCTATCACGTCTACCCGGCGAGCTTCATGGACGGGAACGGCGACGGTTTCGGGGACCTTGCCGGCATCACGTCTCGTCTCGACCACCTGGCGGGTGCCCCGGACAGCTTGGGCGTGGACGCGATCTGGCTCTCGCCCTTCTATCGCTCGCCCATGGTGGATTTCGGCTACGACGTGGCCGATCACTGCGCGGTTGATCCCCGGTTCGGCACGCTGGCCGACTTCGACGCGCTGCTCGCGAGCGCCCACGCGCGGGG
>JAFAWJ010000250.1 GCA_019242065.1 Chloroflexota bacterium | reverse complement strand
CTCACTCTCGGCGTCTTCGGCGACCGGGCGGTAGATGCCAATATGGAAGTGGGCGTCCACACCGCCGGGAAACACGAGTTTTTCTGTAGCGTCGACGACGGCGTCGGCGTGAGCCGTCTCGATTGCCTCGCCGATGTGCACGATCTTGCCGTCGCGCGCGGCGACGTCGGCTCGGAATGTGCCGACAAACGGCACAACCAGCGTGCCATTGCGAACTACCAGATCAAAACGGGCCATACGCAACCGAGCGCCCATTGTACGCTGGGCTGTCGCATGTACGGAGTGCTGGTCGTGCTGCACATTCTCCTGACGGTCAGCTGGCTGGGGGTCGACGCGGGCGTGTTCATCGGCTCACACATGATTCGCAATCGTGTGTATCAGCCCGAAGCCCGCTTCCTGGTCAGCCGGCTGATGGGCTATCTCGACCTCGGGCCGCGGCTGAGCGTGCCGCTGATCTTCGCGGTCGGCCTCAACCTGGGCTACCTGGGCGACTGGGCGACGCTGCCGGCTGGAGTGGTGGTCGGGATGTGGAGTATCGCCGTCGTGTGGTGTATGGCGATCCTGTACACGTTTGCGCTGCAGCACCGCCTCGAAAGCGCGGGCAAGCTGCGCGCAAGAGAGCACACCTGGCTGCGCACCTATCGACGCGTGGATCTGTGGGCGCGCTGGGTGTGGGTGGCGGCCATCCTCGGCGCACTGCTAGGCGGTGGAGTGGGGCTGGTCGTCTTCAAGACGACGTGGCTATCACTGAAGGTCGCGCTATTCGGACTGGTGATCCTGGTCGGCAATGCGCTGCGGCTGATGCCGGGCACGTCGAGCATGGCCATCATGGCCGAGATCCATCGGCTGGGAAGCACGCCGGAGCGAGAAGATGCGCTGTATCGGCGGCTGAGCCTCACGCACCCGATCGTGCTGACGATGTACGCCTGCGTGATCGTGTCAGTGTGTCTGGGCGTACTGAAGCCGGGCTAGCTCCGGTGGCAGGATGGGGTGATAGCCATCCGGATTCCACTCGAAGTCCTGCTCGTGGTCGGTGTAGACCGTGCTCAGCGGACCTCCGACCGTGCGGAAGAGCATCAGGCATCCCGTTTTACTGCCATACGGTCCATGCCATGCCTCGGGCGGACGCCAGAAGTACGCGCCAGGACGCATGACGCCTTGCGGACCGATCAGTTCCCCCGAGATCAGGAACATCTCCTCCACCACGGGGTGCTTTTCCGGACGGCGGCCGTTGCGCAGGGGCAGCGTCCCCAGAATCCAGGATTCGTCGGTGGTCACCGGGTCGCGACGCAGCCATTTCCGCCCGGCGCCGAGTGGGAAGCTGGGGTGAAAGTTACCGGTCCACGGGTGCTCGAACAGGTTCAGGTGGCGCACGAGGCGCTGTTGGTCGAGCGCCCCGGGCGGGGCCTGGCCAGGTGTGGCGGTGGCGCCAGTCGAGACAAAGCGCATCAGCAACGCACCGGACTCCGAGTGGGCATCGGTCTGGGTATAGCCGCCCGGCAGGAACGCGTAGCAGTGCTCCGTATAGGTGGTGCCGGAGATCGTCAGGTCACCTGAGAGCACGTAGAATTCATCGTCGGCCAGGAAGTGGACGGCGCCCGGGCGTCGCCAGCCAGCCGCGTAGCGCACCAGACTGCTGGACGCTCGCGTCTGAGTGTCACAGCTCAGTAACTTGGCGTCGACGCCGCCCTCCACGGCCTCGAACGGCAGATCCTGGTGTTGGACAAACTCGATGTGGGGCCGTGGCATACCATGCAGCGTACCTGACCTGACCCAGAGAGTTGACCAGAGACAGCATGACATCTTCGAGCGCACGGCCGGTGACCCGCCGCAGCTGCTTGCGACTGCTTGGCGTGGCGAGCGCCGCAACCTTGCTCGCCGCGTGCTCCCCCGCCGCCTCCACTTCCGCGCCGACAACACCCCCCGGGGCGGCTCCAGCACAACCCACGACCCCGCCCGGAGTTGCTCCGACGACGGCTGCCGCCACTGCGCCAACATCGCCACCGGCGGCCGGTGCTGGGCCGGCCACCGCCGCCACGTCGCCACCGGCCGCCGCCGCGGCGCCGACCACCGCGCCCGCCCAGACCGGTAGCGCGCCTGCGTTTCGCGTCGACGAGCTGAGCGATACGGCCTCGCTCAATCCGTTGATCTTCAATTCGACACCCACCCGGCGGCGAGCCGTTTTGCTGTTCTCCAGCCTGTATCAGTACGACACGTCCAACAACATCGTGCCGGACCTCGCCGCGTCGATGCCGCAGATGCCTGATGGTCAGACCTACATCGTTCCGCTGCGCTCCGACGTGAAGTTTCACTCGGGCAAGCCAATGACCGCGGACGATGTCAAGTTCACGTTCGACACCCTGCTCACGCCGGACTACGGCGCGATCTGGCGCTCAGCCGTGGCATCGGTTCTCGACTCCGTCACCCTCCAGGACGCCAACACGGTGGTATTCAAGCTCAACAAGCCGTTCGGTCCATTCCTGACCAAACTGGCGTTGCTGCCGATCGTCAATTCTGAGCAGTCCAAGGATCAGCTCAATCAGCAACCGGACGGCACCGGGCCCTTCAAGTTCGTGGCCTACCAGCAGGGATCAGTCATGCAGATGGCACGCAACGATGCCTACTATCTGACGGAACTGAAGCCGAAGATCGGCCAGCTGAGCATCTACGTCGTGCCCGAAAACGCGACGCGGTACGCGAACCTCGCGAACGGAATCACCCAGCTTGCGCCGGAGCCGACGTTCACCGACATCGATCTGCTCAAGAGCAAGGGTGTCACCATCAACTCGGTCCCGGCACCGGCGAGCACGTACGGCTACATCAACTTCAAGCGCGCGGACGGGCCAATGACGGATAAGAATCTGCGTCGCGCTCTGGCATTCGCGATGGACCGCTCGACCATCGTCCAGAACATCTGGGCAGGTCAGGGGACACCTGGGCAGGTGTTCATTCGCCCTGAGCTGTGGCCGTTCGACCCGAATTACAAGCCGTTTTCCGACACACCGGACCTGGACAAAGCCAGGGCAGAGCTGGCGCAATCCGCGCACGCCGGCGACCGGTTCGTGATCACCACCGCCAACGACGACGTGTTGAGCGGAACGGCGCAGCTGATCCAGGCCGCGGCCAAGGCGGCCGGCCTCAACGCCGACGTCGGTCAACTGGATCGCGCGGCATTCGGCGCGGAGCTGACCAAGGACGACTGGGACATTTTGCTCACCGATTCATACACCGGGTCGAACAGTGGACTCGAGGCCGACGCGATCAACTCCCTGTTCGTCACCAACGCCTCGGCGAACTTCGGCAAGTACTCCAATCCTGAGATGGACCAGGAGGTGACGGGCGCGGTCTTCGCCACTTCGCACGAGGATGCACTGCCGCACTACAAACGGGTCATGGACATTGATGCCGACGACATTCCAATTCTCACGGTCGCGTACCACAACTATGTCGAGGCGCTGAGCAGCAAAGTGCAGAATTATCGAACGTCACCGCTGGCGCAGTACGACCTGCGGACCGTGACACTCGGCTGATGGGCTCCCCGGTTCCGGTCGGCGAGGACCGCGCGTATCTGGATTTCGTGCTGGGCATGAAGCGGTACTTCGCAACCGTCGTCTACCCGGACCTTCACGACCAGTACACCGCACCCGGTGCCGTGGAATCCTTGCCTGGATATGCGCTGTTTGGGTGGCTGGAGCGCAATACGCAGAAGATGATGTGGCGGCGGCTCGAAGGTATGATCCGGCCACACGCGGCCGAACTCGAGTGGGAGCTCGACTCGCCGCCGGAACATCCGCTCGGGTCCCTGCACCTGGATCCAGGTCTGGAGCTGCCGGAATATTACGCTGAAACAGAGTTCCATATTCAGCCCGGTGGCGTGTGGTCGGGCGTCGCCAACGCGTTCGTTTACGAAGTCGGCGCCAAGATCGTCATGCTCGGCGAAAACGACGACTACCAATTTCACCGACTCTTCGTCGAAACGGCGATCCCACCGCGGCCGTATCGCGACATCCTCGATCTGGGGTGTGGCTTTGGCAAGAGCACACGTCCGTTCGTCGACGCGTTTCCGGAGGCGCGCGTGGTCGGCATCGACCTCTCGGCGCCCAATCTGAAGCTCGCGCACCAGCAGGCCGAGCGCCTGGGCAAACCGATCGCCTTCTCTCAGCGACGCGTCGAAGCCACGGGCTTTGACGACGCGTCGTTCGACCTGGTGACGGCGACTATGCTGGTACACGAGCTGCCGATGCCCGTGCTGCGTGAGGTGCTGACCGAAACACTGCGTGTGTTGCGACCGGGTGGTGTGGTGGCCATTCTCGACTTCGCTCGCACCGGCGACCAGTTTCTGGACCTGGTGATGGAAGGCCACGGGGCGCGCAACAACGAACCGTACCTGCCGCACCTGTTCCGCACCGACGTGCCACGCCTGCTGTCGGAGGTTGGGTTTACTGCGCCCGAGGTGCTGCCGTTCGACGAGCGCGGCGATGGTTTGCGAGCGGACGGGACGTGGCCCGAGCGGACTGACTGGCACTTCCCCTGGGTCGTGACGCGCGCAACGAAACACGAGGCCGGGTAGTGCCGGACCTGAGCTTCTATCCAGATCCGAACGTGGATCGGGTACTGGGCGTGGTGATGGAGCTCGCCGCCGAGGTGTACGTGCTGCGGGACCGGCTGCGGACGCTGGAGCGCGTACTGGAGCGCTCGGGCGGACTGGACCGCGCTGTGATCGACGCATACGAATTCACTGACGACGAACGGGCGCAGCAGCTGGCCGAGCGCGATGCGCTGATCGCACGCATCCTGGCACCGATGACGGCCGAGGCGGATAGTCCGGCCCCACCTTTCCAGCCCGCGTAAGATGCTGCGGCTGATTGTCGGGCGGCTGGCGCTGGCGGTGCCAGTCCTGGTGTGCGTTTCGATCGTTGCCTTTGGGCTCCTGCGACTGGCACCCGGCGATCCCGCCCAGCTCCAGGCGGGACTCAACGCCACGCCCGAGACCATCCAGGCGCTGCGTCACGAGATGGCGCTCGATCAACCACTGCCCATGCAGTACCTGGCCTGGGCGGATCGCGTGCTGCACGGCGACCTGGGGGTGTCGTACTCCAGCCGCCAACCCGTGACGACGTTGATCGGTCAGCGCCTGCCGATCACCGCCCAGATCGCCCTGACCGCGCTCGTGCTGATCGTCGTCATCGGCGTGCCGCTCGGGATCGTGTCGGCGCTGCACAAGGACCGCTCGCTGGACCAGGCGGTCAGGGTCGTCTCGCTGTTCGGAATCTCCGTCCCCAATTTCGTGATCGGCATTCTGCTGGTTCTGGTGTTCGGTTGGTATTTCCCGGGCATCATGCCCTACGAGGGTTTCGTGCCACTCGGAGATGATCCGTTGGGCAGTTTGAAGACGACGGCGCTGCCCGCGCTGGCGCTGGCACTGGCCCAGGTTGGCATCGTCGCCCGCTTGACGCGCTCCAGCATGCTGGAGGTGGTGAACCAGGAGTACATCACCGCTGCGCGCGCGTTCGGCGTCTCTGAGCGCGAGCTGATGTGGCACGACGCACTGCGCAACGCGCTGCTGCCGGTCCTGACCGTGCTGGGCATCATCGCTGGTTTTCTGCTCGGCGGGTCGGTGGTGGTGGAGAGTGTCTTCGGCGTGGCCGGACTGGGGCGGCTGCTGGTCGAATCCTTCGCCTCACGTGATTACCCGGTCACCATCGGCGTGATGCTGTTCATCGCCACGGTGTTCGTGCTGATCAATCTGATCGTCGATGTGTTGTATGGGGTGGTCAACCCCCGCATTCGCACGGGCTATGAGTCAGGTCAGGGCTGACGTTGGTCTCTCGTCGGCTGCGGGTGCTGCTGAGCAGCCCACACGTGGTCACTGGCTGGAGGTCATGTCGCGACTGGTGCGACGGCCCTTATCGGTTGCCGGTTTGTTTGGCGTTGTCCTTTTACTGCTCATCGCGGTCATTGGCCCAGCGCTCGCGCCGTACGATCCGGCGGCCCCGTCGCCAGCGCGTTTGCAGCCGCCGAGTGCTCAGCACCTGATGGGCACCGAAAGCCTGGGCCGCGACGAGTTGAGCCGCTTTCTCTTCGGCACTCGCGTCTCGCTGTTCGTCGGGCTGGGTGCAGTGGTGCTCGGCCTGGTGGTCGGCACGCTGATTGGCATGCTGGCCGGAATGCGAGCTGGTGGCGCCTGGGACACGCTGGGAATGCGAGCCATGGACGTGGTGCTCGCGTTTCCCTTGCTGGTGCTCGTACCCGTCCTGGCGGGCATCCTGCAGACGCGCTCCGTCCAGATCGGACCGATTGGACTGAGCAGCATCGCCGTGGTGGGGGTAGCGATCGGACTGGTCAGCATCCCCGTCTTCGCGCGTGTGGCGCGCGCCAGTGTGCTGGCCGAGATGCGTGAGGACTACATTCTGGCCGCACGCTCCTTTGGCGCCGGCGGGCGCGACCTGCTGTTCGGCAACTTGCTGCCGAACATTCAAGCGCCGCTGATCGTGCAGGCGGCTTTTTCGCTGGCGATCGCCATCGCGGCCGAGGCGGCGGTGTCGTTCCTCGGACTCGGCGTGCAACCACCGGACTCCAGCTGGGGGAACATGCTCGCCGACGCGCGCCGCTTTGTCATCGGTGGCGCGTGGTGGCTGGTGGTGTTTCCGTCAGTCGGGATTGCCTTGGCTGTCCTCTCCTTCAACCTGGTTGGCGACGCGCTGCGGGATGCGCTGGATCCGCGTGCAGAGCGGTCCTGAGTCGGATTCTCTGCTGGAGGTGCGCGGCCTCACCACGCGCTTCGCGACGGAGCACGGGCTGGTGCACGCCGTCGAGGACCTCTCATTTCGTGTCGCGCCTGGCGAAGCGGTCGGCCTGGTTGGCGAGAGCGGATCGGGCAAAAGCACCGTTCTGCGCTCGTTACTGGGGCTCGTCAACCCACCCGGTAGGGTGGTCAACGGCGAAGTCCTTTTTCGCGGCCGCGACCTCCGAACGCTTCGCGAACCGGAGCTACGGGGCATACGCGGCGGGCAGATCAGCCTGATCCTCCAGGATCCTGTCAACGCCTTCAATCCATCGCTGACCGTCGGCGAACAATTGCGTCGCCTGCTGCGTCTGCACCGCGCCACGCCGCCACCTGACGGCTACGACCGCGAGATTGTGCGCATGCTTGCGCGGGTCGGCGTCGACGCGACGGGCAAACTGAACGGATACGCGTTCAATTTCAGCCAGGGCCAGTTGCAGCGGATGATGATCGCGGCCGCCTGCCTGTCCGGCGCACCGTCGCTGTTGCTGGCCGACGAACCGACCACCAGCCTGGACGTCACCATCGAAGCCCAGGTCCTCCAGCTGGTGCGCGATCTGCGTCAGGAGCTGGGCCTGGCGCTGATCCTGGTCACCCACAATCTGGCGCTGGTGGCGGATCTCTGCGAGCGCGTGCTGGTGATGTATGCAGGCCGGCTGGTAGAGGACGGCGACGTCTACTCGGTGTTCGAAGCGCCCAAACACCCGTATACGCGACAGTTGTTGCGGGCGCTGCCCCGCTTTCCAGCCTCCGGCCAGCGACTGGAGGCGATTGCCGGTGGCGTGCCAGACCTGGTTACGCCCCCGCCTGGCTGCGCGTTCGCTCCGCGTTGCGCGCAGTACATTGGCGCGGTGTGTGATAGCGTCGTGCCGACGTTGTTCCCGACGGGGACACCCGACCAGCACGCCGCCTGCCACCTGTACGCATGACGATGCCGCTGGTCCGCGTGGAAGGCTTGAGCCAGCATTTCCCGGTTCGCGGCGGCGGCTTTCGTCCGTTTCAGCCCAAACGTGTGGTGTACGCGGTGGACGGCGTGGACCTTTCGATCGGGCGCGGCGAGGTGGTGGGACTGATCGGTGAGAGTGGATCCGGCAAAACGACGCTCGGCCGCACCATGCTGCAGCTCTATCCTCCCACCGGCGGCCAGATCTATTTCGAAGGTAACGATGTCACCGGCGCCCACGGCGACAGGTTGCGGATGCTGCGGCGGCGCATGCAGATGATCTTTCAGAATCCGTATTCGGCGGTCAATCGTCGTAAACGGCTGGGCGACATCATCGCTGAGCCACTGCGCATTCACGGCATTGGCGACGTACGGTCTCGGTCTGAGCGAACACGAGAGCTGTTGGAGCTCGTCGGCTTGCCCGTTGCCTTTGCCTCGCGCTACCCGCACGAAGTCAGCGGCGGACAACTGCAGCGCGTCGGCATCGCGCGCGCCCTGGCGCTGGAACCGGACTTCATCGTCGCCGACGAGCCAACCGCCAGCCTGGACGTCAGCATTCGGGCGCAGGTGATCAACCTGCTGGCAGATTTGCGGACTCGCCTCGGGCTGACGCTCGTGTTCATCAGCCACGACCTCAGCATCGTCTCGTACCTGTGCGAGCGCGTGGCGGTGATGTATCTGGGCAAACTGGTCGAGGTGGGACCCAAAACCGACATCGAGCAGCAGCCGCTGCATCCCTACACGCGCGCGCTGTTGAGTGCCATTCCGCGACCCGACCCGCGCCAGCGGCGATCGCGGAGCACGCCGCTGGGCGAGATTCCGAGCGCGGTGCAGCGACCGTCCGGATGCCACTATCATCCGCGTTGCCCGCTGGCGATGCCCATCTGCACTGCTGAGTATCCAGCGCTCGAACTGAAGGCGCCCGACCGTTGGGTCGCCTGTCACGCGGTGCCACCGATGGAGGCCTGAGCATGAGCATTGATCGCGATGAGATTGGTCGTGCAGCGCCGTCACGCCAGCCGAACGGCATTGCTCTGCGTCTGGCGCAACGCGTCGTGGAGGGAGGCGTGGCGTGGGCCGAGAGCAACGGCCTGGTGCTGGCGGTGGCCGTGGTAGATATCGGGGGCCATCCGGTGGCCATGGCGCGCATGGACGGCGCGTCGATCCTGGCCGGCGAAGTCGTCGTGCAGAAGGCGCGGCTGGCCGCGTGGCTAGGGCGGCCGACCGCATCGGCGGTCGATATTGGGCGCGAGTGGCCGCACGTGTACATGAGCTTCGTGTCGGCGGCGCAGGGCAGCATTATCGTCAGCAAGGGCGGGATCCCGTTGGTGCAGGACGGCTACGTCGTGGGCGCCGTCGGTGCCTCGGGCGGGTCGGCGGAGCAGGATCAGGCGTGCAGCGAGGCGGGTGCGCGAGCGGGAGGCTTCGGCGTATGAGCCTGCCGCCGCTGCGCTCGTGGCTGTATGCACCGGGCAACAATGCGAAGTTACTGGAGCGGGTCTTTACCGGCGGCGCCGACGCGGTGATTCTGGACCTGGAGGACGCGGTGCCGGCGGGTGAGAAGCTTCGGGCTCGCGCGATGGTGGCGGAGGCTGTCCGCGCGCACGCGGGCGTGCGCGGGCCGGCGCTGTTCGTGCGTGTCAATCATCCCGAGACGGGTCTGGCGGAGGCCGACGTGAAGGCCGTCCTCGGCCCGGGGCTGGACGGGCTGCGGATACCGAAGGTGGAGTCGGCCGCGACGGTGGGGTTGGTCGCGGAATGGACGGGCGGCGGGGTGCCGCTGGTGTGTAATGTCGAGAGCGCCGCGGGTGTGTGGAATGCGCGCGAGATCGCGGCAGCGACGCCGGATGTGCTGACCCTGGCGTTTGGCTCGGCGGATTTTCTGCGCGACGTGAGTGGTCTGGCCAGTCCTGAGGCGCTGGAGACGCTGCATGCGCGGTCGCACGTGGTGCTGGCGGCCCGCGTGGCGGGAGTGCGGTCGCCGGTGGACGGGGTCTACACACGGCTGGACGACGACGCGGGGCTGGAGTTGACGACACGACAGTCGCGCACGCTGGGCTTCTCCGGGCGCTCGGCGCTGCACCCGCGGCAGGTGCCGATCATCAACGCGGTGTTCACGCCGTCGGCGGCGGAGGTGGCGCAGGCGCGCGAGGTGGTCGCCGCGGCCAACGCAGCCGAAGCCACCGGCAGCGGCGCGCTGCGGCTACCGAATGGTGACTTCGTGGACATCGCCGTGGTCCGTCGGGCCGAAGCCATCTTGGAGTTGGACGCGGCGCTGCACGGTATTGTGTAGCTTCTTGTGGGGGGAGCCCGCGCATGCGCCGCTGGTGTGCTTCGCGCGCGTAGTGGGTTGGGACACGCCGCGACCAGGGT
>JAFAWJ010000241.1 GCA_019242065.1 Chloroflexota bacterium | reverse complement strand
TGGATTCGGTCGGTTTCGTGACCATCGACAAGCCGCCGCTCGGCTTCTGGGTCCAGGCGATCAGTGCGAAGGTGCTTGGATTTTCCGGCTTCAGCATTCTGCTGCCAGAGGCGCTGGCCACCATCGGTTCGGTTGCCCTGGTCTTTCACCTCGTCAAACGCGCCTTCGGCGGCGTCGCCGGATTACTCGCGGCGCTCATGCTCGCGGTGGTCCCGATCAGCGTCGCGGTCGGCCGCAACAACACGATCGATTCACTCCTGGTGTTCACGCTGCTGCTGGCCGTCTGGAGTGGCCTGAAGGCCACCGAGCGCGGATCGCTCTCATGGCTGCTGGTGACCGGCGCCATCGTCGGTATCGGTTTCGAAATCAAGATGATGGAGGCCTACCTGGTCCTGCCCGCGTTGGGCCTGGTCTACCTGCTCGGCGCGCCGATTTCACGTCGACTGCGTGTGCTGCATCTGGCGCTGGCGGCGGTCGTTATGCTGGGTGTCTCGCTGGCGTGGCCAGTCGCCGTCGACCTCACACCCGCCAGCCTGCGGCCGTGGATCGACTCCACCCAGAACAACTCCGCGATTTCACTGGCGCTCGGGTACAACGGCATCGACCGCTTGCTCGGCCAGAACGAGTCGGTCACCCAGTTCCTGCACGGCCTGGGCATCAATCTCAGCGCCTCTGACTCCAGCACCTCGACTGGCGGCTTCGGCGCCGGTGGCATGTTCAACAACGGCGCCGCCGGCCCGCTGCGCCTGTTCGACCAGGAGCTTGCCGGCCAGGCCAGCTGGCTGCTGCCCCTGTCACTGGTTGGTGCGCTGCTCTCCATTCGCCTGCCAATTACCGGCAATCGGCGGCGGCAGACCGCACTTGTGTTCGGAGGCTGGTTGCTCGCCGCGGGCGCGTTCTTCAGCGTCGCCAACTTCTTCCACAGCTATTACCTGGTCACGCTCGGCCCGCCAGTTGCCACACTGGCCGCGATCGGCATCGTCACGGCCTGGCGACACGCCCGCCGCTCGCATGCACCCGTGATCCAGCCCGCACCATCGCCTCGCCAGCGGCGGGGTTGGCTGATCCTGCCCGCCGCACTGCTGGCCACCGCGCTGGTCCAGGCGCACACGCTCAGCTACTACCCGACCTACAGCACCTGGCTCACGCCGATCGTGCTCGCGGGCGCAGCGGCTGGCTGCACGGCCCTGCTGGTAGCGCGGCTGCGCGGCTCGGCGTTGATGGCGCGGGCTGGCACCGCCGTCGCGATCGCCGCGCTGCTGGTGGCGCCCCTGGTGTGGTCCGGCTACTCGACCCTGTACGGCTCCAGCGCCGGCATCCCCTCCGCGGGCCCCCAAGTAGCCGGCACCTTCGGAGGCTTCGGCGGCGCGCCAGGCTCTGACGGTCAATTCGACCACTCACGGGATGACGCGAGCATGTCGGCCAACATCACCTCGGACGACACCACAGCCACGAGCAACAGATCCATTGACACCACGTCAGTTGACAGCTCCTCGAGTGGCAGCACCTCGGTCGACACCACAGCAAGTGGGAGTACCTCGGTGCTCGGCATGTCAGCTAACGGCGCGTCGGGCAGTGACACCTCGGGTGGTAGCACGTCGGCTGGCGCGAGCGTCGCCGACAGCGGCGGCGCACCTGGTGGCGGCATGCCAGTCGGCGGCGGCCCTGGCGGTGACGTCAGCTCCGAGCTCATCAGCTACCTGGAGGCCAATCAAGGCTCCGACACGTACCTGATCGCCACCACCGACTCCCAAAGCGCCGCCCAGATCATCCTGGCCTCCGACCAACCCGTCATGTCCCTCGGCGGCTTCACCGGCAGCGACCCGATCCTCACCGTCGACCAGTTCGCCAGCCTGGTGGAATCCGGCCAGGTGCGTTACGTCCTCGCCGGCGGCGGCATGGGTGGCGGCCCCCAGGGCTCCGGCACCAGCGCGATCATCAGCTGGGCCAAGGCCAACGGGACCCTGGTCACCATCGGGCAGAGCCAGGTCTACGACCTCGGCAGCCTGCAAGGAGCCTCCGCATGACCACACATCTTCGAGAACAAGCGGAGCTCGACCCCACACTGGACCTGGCGATGCCCGCCACCGCCGGGTCCACCTCCCCCGATCCCACGTTGAACCCCGTGCACGAGCGCAGCAACTCCGATCCCGCGATGAACCCCATCGCCGAGTGCACCAGCCCAGAACTCGCCATGAACGCCGCCGGCGGGCCCAGCAGCTCAGAACCCGTCATCAGCCCGACAATTGAGCTCAGCAACTCCGAAACCGTCGTCAACCCCATCGCCGAGTGCACCAGCCCAGAACTCGCCATGAACGCCGCCGGCGGGCCCAGCAGCTCAGAACCAGTCATCA
>JAFAWJ010000216.1 GCA_019242065.1 Chloroflexota bacterium | reverse complement strand
ACGATGCAGGGACCGGATGCCAAGTCGACCCTGGTGGGCACCGGTCCATTCAAGTTCGTGGAGTGGGTCCAGAATGACCACATCACGCTGACGAAGAATCCGAACTACTGGCTGAGTGGGCGGCCGTATCTGGATGGCGTGCAGGTCACTATTAACAGCGATCCCTCCGCGGCGGTCAAAGAGATCGAAGGTGGCGGGCTGGACCTTCTGTTGGGTCCGCCGCTGCAGGATTTCACCCGACTGAAGTCGAATTCGAAGTACGCGGCCGTCGTGCACCCGTTCCCAGGCACGTTCTATCTGATCCAGTTGAACGTGACGATGCCGCCGTTCGACAACAAGATGGTCCGTCAGGCTATGAACTACGCGCTGGACCGCCAGCGGATCGCCGACACGGTCCTGCAGGGCACGGTCATGCCCAAAGCGCTGCCCTGGCCAGCGTCCTCACCCGCCTACGACGAGTCCGCCGCCGCCAGTTATCAGTTTGACCTGGACAAAGCGCAGTCCATGCTGTCGCAGTCCGGCGTCACCACGCCGCTCAACCTCGACATGCTGCCGTTCCCCGGCATTCCGGAGCTGACCGACCTGGCGACGATCTACCAGTCGGACCTGGCCAAGATCGGCGTCAATATCAACCTGCTGAAGGTTGACGTCGCGACGTGGCTGGACCAGGCCAATAACCGCAAATACAAAGGCTTCAACACAGTCCTCGACACGTTCACGCAGATCTCGCCATTCACCTTCTTTACCCAGGGCAAGAGCGTCAATCCCAACGACAACAACTCCGGATTCAAGGACGATACGTACTCGAGCCTGATCGACCAGGCCGGCTCGGAGCCGGATCCCGACAAGCGCAAAGCGATCTACATGCAACTGAACCAGATTCTTCTCGACGAGTCCTTTATGTTCCCGGTCGCGGCCGCCCCGGCGCGCTACCTCGCGACGGCGAGCATTCAGGGCATCGGCCACAATCTGCACGAAAGCTTCACCTACACCGACGCGTGGATCCAGGGATGACGGTTTGAGAGAGTCCAGACACTTTGATACGTTGATTGTGGGCGCCGGCAGCGCTGGCGCCATTCTCGCCGCTCGCCTGTCGGAAGACAGTGGACGGTCAGTAGGTCTGATCGAAGCTGGCCCGGATTACCTGGGCGTCTACGACCTCCCCGCCCGCGTGCGGGGCTTCGAACGCGGACTCCGCCTGTACGCCGGAGCGCGCATCGCCTCGCACGAATGGGAATACTCCGCGCGCGCCAGCGCGACGCGTCCGGACATGCCCGTTCCGCGGGGACGGGTGATCGGCGGTAGCTCGTCAATCAACGGCACCGTCTTTCTGCGCGCCCTGCGCCAGGACCTCGACAACTGGGCCGCCGCCGGCAACTCGGAGTGGAGCTTCGAGCAGTGCCTGCCGTATTTCCGCAAGCTGGAGACGGATTGCGACTTCGCCGACAATGACCTGCACGGCGCCGCGGGTCCGATCCCGGTCTCGCGCGCCGCCGACGACAACTGGCTGCCACCCAGCCAGGCGTTCTTCGCCGCGTGCACCGACCTCGGCCACGCCCACGCTCCGGACATGAACCTGCCCGATGCGCGTGGCGTCGGTCCGATTCCGACCAATTTCCACAACGGACTGCGCCACAGCTCCGCGGTTGGATATTTGATGCCCATCCGGCCGCGCCCGAACCTCGAGGTCATGTGCGAGACCCTTGCGCAACGCGTGTGTGTGACCCACGGTCGCGCCGGCGGCGTCGAGGTGGTGGCGAACGATCAGAGCGAGGTCATCGCGGCCGACGAGATCATTCTCGCGGCCGGTGCCATCGCCTCACCTCATCTGATGATGCTGTCGGGTCTCGGGCCGGCGGATCAGCTCCAGGCGGCGGGCATCACACCGTCGGTAGACCTGCCGGGGGTCGGCCAGCACCTGCTCGACCATCCGTTTGTCCTGACCGTCTGGAATACCACCGAAGCAGTCAGTGCGTTTCCGCCGCCGGGCGTACCGTGGCAGCTCCAGCTCCGCACGAGCGCCCCCAGCTCCGACCTGCACGATGACGGGTGGCTGACCATGATCATGTCGACCATCCGCGAGGGCGACGACGGGCGCGGCTTCACGATTCCGAGCAGCCTGATGTATGCCAGAAGCCATGGCGAGATCCGGCTGGTCAGCGCCGACCCGTCGGTCCCGCCGCTGATCGACTTCAACTATCTGGCAGACGCATCTGACCTGGTTCGACTGCGCGAACTCTTTCTGCTTGCGCTCGAGATTGGCCACCATCCGCGTTTCGACGGCTTGCGGACCGGGTTACGCTACCCGTCGGCTGACAACCTTGTCTCCGAGTCAGCCATTGACGCCTGGATTGCGAGCACGATCAGCACCGGCCATCACGCGTCGTGCACCTGCCGCATGGGACCATCCAGTGACCATCTGGCGGTGGTCGACCAGCGCGGCGGCGTGTACGGCGTCGAGGGCCTGCGCGTGATTGACGCCTCAATTCTGCCGGACTGTCCGAGTGTCAATCTGAACGCCTCGGTGATGATGCTGGCCGAAAAGCTGGCGGACACGCTGCGCGGCTCGCACGGCGGCGAATGACGTTCCGTCCAGCGATCATATAGGATTTGCTGCATGGCAGATCCCAACGCCAGCGTGCGCGCCGTCCTCGAAGACCTGGTCGCCGAGGGCCCCGAAATCGGGCTGCAGGTGGCGGCCTACCTGGATGGCAAGCTCGTCGTCGACACGTGGGCCGGGCTGGCCGACCCCGGCTCCGGGCGGCCGGTCGACGGCGACACGCTGTTCATGCTGTCGTCCACCACCAAAGGCGTTACGGCGACGTGCGCCCATGTCCTGGCCGAGACGGGCAAGCTGGACTACGATCAGCCCGTCGCCTACTACTGGCCGGAGTTTGGCGCGCACGGCAAAGATCGCGTCACCGTGCGCGACGTCCTGGCCCAGCGCAGCGGCGTACCGCAGACGCCGGTCGGCTATACGCCCGAGTGGTTGTCGGATTGGGATCGCATGTGTCGCGGCATCGCCGACCTGACCCCCATGTTCGAACCGAGCATCCGCACGGCCTACGCGTCGCTGACGTTCGGTCACATGGTCGGCGAAGTGATCCGCCGCATCGACGGTCGGCCCATCGGCCAGTTTCTGCAGGAGGAAATCGCCGGACCGCTGGGCGCCGACGTGTATCTGGGCGTGCCGGATGCGGCGTTGTCGCGTGTGGCGGTTCTGACTGATGGTCCGCCGGCGCCGGCCGACTACGACGCGCGGATGGTGGGTGAGCCGGCCGGCTCGCAGGTCGCGACAGTCTTCAATCAGCGCGCCGTGCAGCAGTCGGCGATTCCGGGGTCGGGCGGCATCATGAGTGCGCGCGGACTGGCGCGGCAGTACGCCGCGCTGGCCAACGGTGGTGAGCTCGACGGCGTGCG
Source organism: Chloroflexota bacterium (assembly GCA_019242065.1). Next base: position 2,465 of record JAFAWJ010000216.1, on the reverse strand, counting down.
GATCATGTCGCCGGAGCGCATCTCAATCGCCACCGAAATCCAGAGCTTCGAGTGGGACGAGGTGTATCACGTCCGCGTGCGACGCGCGCTTGGCTATCGTCGCGAACGGGACTGCGGGCCTGGAGCCGGGCGATCGGCGTTCGGGCACGTGGGCGGGGGCGGGTCGTTCGGGTATGCCGATCCGGAGCACAAGTTTGCGATTGGCTTTGCCAAGAATTACTTCACCTACAACACTGGAGGGGGCGGCCCGCCGCAGCGGCGCGCGGGACCGGCGGTGGCCGAAGCCGTCATTGCCGCGCTGGGTGGCTGGTGAGCGCGCGTCGATGAATCGTCGCTCGGCGATCAGACTCCTGGTGGGCGGCGCCGGTGTCTCCGTTCTGGCCGCGTGCGGCGTCGCGTCACAGGCGCCGTCGGCTCCAACCGCGGGGCCGGGGGACGCGGCGGCTCAGGCACCGACGCCTGCCGCCGCGGCCACCACGGTCACCGTCTCGACCGCCACTCCGCCAGCGGCCACCACGCCCCAGCCGAAGACCGGCGGCACCTTGCGGCAAGCCTACGTGCCCGGCGACCCGGTCAGCCTGGACCCGATGCTCAAAGTCCAGAACGACATCGTCTGGATCGGCGTCTTCGAACGTCTGACCACCTACGACGCCAACCTCAAACCCCAGCCCATGCTAGCCGAAAGCTGGGACATGAGCTCCGACGCGAAGTCGTTCAAGTTCAACCTGCGCCAGGGCGTGCAGTTCCACTCCGGGCGCGAAATGACCAGCGACGACGTGAAGTACAGTCTGCAGCGCGCGGCGAATCCGAAAGTCGCCGCCGCCCAGTATACGGGCATGGCGTCGTGGTTCAGCGACGTCGAGACGCCGGATAAATATACGGCGATCTTTCACTCCGATCAGCCACGGCCCACCATTTTCGACCTGCTCGAATTCCTCAATATTTGCGACAAGGACACGCTCGAAGGTCCGGATGCCAAAAGCACCGCCAACGGAACCGGTCCGTTCCAGTTTGTCGAATGGGTACCGGGTGACCACCTGACGCTCACGAAGAATCCTAACTACTGGCAGACCGGCAAGCCGTACCTGGATGGCATTCAGATGCCGATTTTGCGCGATCAGCAGGCGATGGTCACCCAACTGGAAGCGGGCGCGCTGGACATTGCCCGACCGCCGACGCTGACCGACTACAACCGGCTGAAGAACGATCCCAACTATCAGGCGATGCAGGATCCGCTGACTGGCGCGCACTACGAGGCAGGCTTCAACCTGACCATTCCGCCCTGGGACAACAAGACGCTGCGCCAGGCGTTGACCTACGCGGTCGACAAACAGCGATTCGTGGAGACGATCCTGGGCGGCGTCGGCGCAGCGGAATCGCTGCCCTGGCTGCCGACGTCGCCGGCGTATGAAGCCGCCAAGATGAATCTGTATACGTTCGACCTCGAGAAAGCCAAGTCGCTGCTGGATCAGTCGGGTGTGCAGAATCTCGAATTCGACTTCATGGCCAATCCCGTGACGAACGAGACGACTGGCTTCGCGCAGATGTATCAGAGCGACCTGGCGAAGATCGGCGTGAAGATGAACATCCAGACCTACGACGGCGCCACGTGGATTGACCAGGTGAACAATCGCAAGTTCAACGGCATCTACTTCGCCTCGGGGACATACTTCAACCTGTCACCCAGTACCGCCTTCACCAATGGCAAGGCGTTCAATCCTGATCTGAACAATTCGGCGTTCAAGAACGATCAGTACGTCCAACTGATCAGCACCGGTGCGACGGAGACGGACCCTGCGAAGCTGCAGATGGCGTACTCGCAACTGAACGACCTGGTGTTGGACCAGGACTTCGTCTTTTTCATAACCGTCTCGCCGCCGCTCTTACTGGCAAAATCCAACGTCCAGGGAATCCAGTGGACGGCGCACGAGTCACCCTGGTACTCGGACGTGTGGTTAGGTTAATTTTGGAGGGAGTTCGCGCATGCGCGAACTCCTCACCAGGGCGCATGCGCCCTGGTGCCCAGCGGTGCATGCACCGCTGGGTGCTAGCGCACCGGGTCAGGGGGCTGCCGCCCCCCGCCGCCGTTCGCTGCGCTCACTCCCGCGGCGACCCCCCGCGTACGTGCTAACCGCGACTGGTGAGTCGTCCCTTCAGCTCAACGTGAGCAAGGTGTCACCATCCTCGTTATGAAGTCGACCACCCACAGTCAATCAAAAAAGACCCACTTTCTCAACAGAGACCCACTTCCTCAACGGAGACCCACTTTTACAATCGTATTTGACACTCAGGATGTGTCATCCAATAGAACCAGACACAGTTGTGCTGAACCTCTGAGATCTTCTCACCCGCGGATAGCACGTGCGCGGGGGGTCGCCGCGGGAGTGAGCGCAGCGAACGGCGGCGGGGGGCGGCAGCCCCCTGATCCGGTGCGCTAGCACCCAGCGGTGCATGCACCGCTGGGC
>JAFAWJ010000148.1 GCA_019242065.1 Chloroflexota bacterium | reverse complement strand
ATAGGCGGGCCGGACCACGCCGCGCCACACGTCACCGACGTCAAGACCTTTGCGGGCGAAGTTGTGCTCAAGCGCGGGCCAGGCGGCGCAGCATGGTGGTGAGCGTGGTGCGCGGGGGCAGGAGGATGTCGGGGATCGGGCTGGCGGTCAGGCGCGCGTAGATCAGCAGCAGCAGCACCGTGGCGCACACGTCGGCGGTGGCCAGGGCGATCGCGCTGCCGATCTCGGCCACTGGGGGGATGAACACCAGCGACAGGGCCAGCGCGAGCAGAACGCGTAGCCAGGCGATCGTCGAGACGAGCCCGGGGCGTTGCAGTTGGCCGAAGAAGTACGGGCTTAGCAGTGCGGGCACCACCGAGGCCAGCAGGCTGATCAGCAGGATCTGGAACACTTGCGCCGCCTGGGCGAAGGCTTCGCCAAAGACGAGCGGGATCACCCACGGCGCCAGGATGCCGCACACCAGCGCCACTGGCAGCATGCCCCACAGACTCGTCCGCAGGTAGCGATTCATGGCCGAGGTCGCCTTCGCGCGGGGCAGGCGCGCGACCTGCTGATAGATCGCGTCCTGCGTCGCCTGGACCGGCAGAGTCAGCTGCTCGAGCATCTGCTGCGCAATCGAGAACACGCCGACGGCCGCGGCGCCCTGCACCGCGCCGAGGACAAACGCCGGCAGGCGCGACCAGGCCAGCGTCGCCAGTGAGTTCGGGTACGCGCGCAGACTGAACGCGAGCAATTCGCGCACGGTTGGTACGCGCTCGCTCGCCGAGTGCAGCCGGGCGATGGAGCGCCACGCCAGGCCAATGGCCACCGGAGTCTTGCACACCAGGACGCCGCAATAGATCAGCACCGCCGCTTCAACGCCGCCCGGCCGCAGCAGGACCAGGCCGACGTTCAGGCCGATGGTGGCGACCGCCGCGCACAGCTGCAGCACGTTCATGGCGACGACACGGCGGATGCCGACCATCAGGTGCACCCAGACCTGCTCGTACATCGCCGCCGGCAGCACGGCCACGACCAGCCAGGTGCGTTCGGGCGAGACCCCGCCGATCAGCTGACCGAGCGGCTCGGTCGCGAGCAGGGCCAGCGCCGCGCCCAGCACCCACAGACCCAGCACGCTGATCACGAAGCGCTGATGGATCGTCGTGAGCGCGCCAGGATGCCGACTCGCAAAGACGACGGCGCTCGGCGACATCCCCAGGTCGAGTGCCCGCGCCAGCAGCGCCACCGCGGCCACGAATAGGAAGTACTCGCCGCGACCCGCGGGTCCAAGCGCGTGCGCCAGCAGCACAGCGTTGAGGAAGCTGCACAGCGCCTGGCCGCCTCGGAAGACCAGTCCGAAGGTGGTGAGACGAAGCGCCGGCGCCTTCAGCAACTTCGGGCGAGGTCCGCTTCGGGGTCCTCGGCGGTGCGGGCCGGCAGACGATCGCGCACCTCGAAGACGGCGATCGAGCCAAACTGCTCGAGCAACGTGGTGTCCATGTCGATCTGCAAACGCGCGGGGGTTACATACATAAGATCGAGCACGACATAGGCAATGTGGTAGCGCTCGAAAAAGTAGCTCAGTGGTTTGCGAATGACGGGAAAGAATTCTTCGAAGCGCGACAGATTGCCGCTGTGACCACCCCACAGTACGGGCTTGCCGGCGTTGTACGTGACGAAATCGGCGTACATGTTCGGGAGCGCCATCACGTTGCCGTCGGGCAAGTCTTTGAGGTATTCGGCTGCACGCGCCAGGTCGGGCGGGGTTTGCGCGGTCAGCTCCGTCTTGCGCGCGTCCATGACGCGGTAGAAGTACGCGAGGGCGGCGAAACAGCCGATAAAAGAGACCAGCAGCATCAGGTCGAAGGCCGTGAAGCCACCTTCGCCCATGTTCACGGTGACTGCCAGCGTATACGCCGTCGGAAAGACGGACGCCTTCATGTACTGGAAGCCGGGCCCGAGAATGCGCAGCGGCCCGCCGAAGGTCGTCAGCACCGACCAACCGAGAATCGCCACGGCCCACCAGTACATGTGGAAAGCCCAGACGTTGGCCGGAATGGGTGTGGCGAGCATGGCCAGGATGAAAGGGTTTTCGCCCAGGAGCCGAATGAGCAGCGCGCCCCGCGAGCGCCAGGTCGGAACGTACAGGCCGCGCGCAGCCGTCTGGCCGGGCGTGCCAAGCACGGGCGAATCGTCGATCTGGTGGGCGCGCGTCCACCGCACGTTGCGCATCCAGAAGCGCGCCGCGTCCAGGTGATTGCGAATCACGCGCAGGTAGTAGCCACCCGACAGCACGATCGCGGCCGGGAGACCCAGCAGTGCCAGCCCGACGAAGCGAATATCGCCCGTGACGACGCTCAGTGTGGCGGTGCTCACCAGCAGCGCAATCGTGGTGCTGGTATGCGTGTTGTAGAGGATTCCGATCAGCACGAGGGCGACGATTGACGGCACCAGTTGGGTGTTGTCGCCCAGCAGTGCGCTGGTCGGACCCTCACTGGGTATCTCGCTGCGGAACAGGGCCAGCATCGACAGTGACAGCAGCAGTGAGGCGAAGGCGCGCCCGTTCAGGTTGCGCGTTTCCGAGACGAGCTGGGGTGTGACGGCATACACCAGTCCGGCGATGCCCGAGGCCAGCACGCTGTCCGTCAGTCGAAAGGACAGGAAGTACAGCAGCAGCAGGTGGCTGGTGTCGATCAGCGGCGAAACCAGCCAATGATTGCGACCGAGCCAGTCCCGATTCAGGCAGGCCAGAAAGAGCGGGAAAACAACCGGATAAGATTCTGTTTTATCGTGGAACAGGTACTGCGGCAGCGCCACGGGCACGCGCTTTTGACAGCGGAGTGCATCGGCGGTGGCCAGGTAATACCAGGTGTCCACGCCACCAGGCTGGCGGCCGACAAACACTCGCAGGCGCAGGTACAGCGCCAGCCCAACCAGCGCCATTCCCACCAGGAAGAACGCCATCGCCTGGAGCTGGCGCGCCAGAATCGGGTCTGCCGGCACGTGTGAAGCGATGATAGCCCGGCTCCTGCGCGCGCGCGAGGCGATTGGCCTGGTGCTGATCGCGCTCGGCGTGCGCGTTGCGGCGGCCGTCGTCTTGAAGCCGAAAACCGGGGTGGATGGCGCTGGCTATCTGAGCTCGGCGCAGGCCTTGCGCGACCACGGGCTCGCGGCGATCGCCGGCTTGCCGATCGAACACTCGCCGACTTATCCGCTGGTGCTGTGGCTCGGGCTGCTGCTGCCGGTGGACGTGAGCTGGTTCGTGGTGATCGTGCAGGCGCTCGTCGGGGCGGCGACGGTGCTGGTCCTGGTGCGATTGACACTACGCGAAACCCGCGACAGGCAGGCCGCGCGCGCGGCGGGCGTCATCGCCGCCATTCAGATCACGTTTGTGTTCTGGACCACGTACCTGCTGAGCGAAACGGTGTTTCTGTTTCTGATCGCGGTAACGGCGGACCGAACATTGGTGCTGAAGTCTTCGCGGCACCTCTTGCGCGA
>JAFAWJ010000055.1 GCA_019242065.1 Chloroflexota bacterium | reverse complement strand
CGATTCCCTGCGCACGCTGCTCAGACGTCGACAGATTGGCTCCGGCCGCTACGAAGGACCAACGGGCATCACCACTGTCCTGCTGGCCGCCGCTCGAGATCGCGGCATGCCCGCCTTCAGCCTGAGCACGTCCTCGCCCAGCTATCTCACGGACATGCCCAATCCGCGTGCCTCGGCCGCCCTCCTGCGCATGGCCGGCGAAATCAGCTCGGTCGACTTCCCGCTAACCGACCTCGACGCGGAAGGCCTGGTCGTCGCCGAGCGTATCGACCAGTTCCTGGCCGAGCGGCCCGAGCTCAAGGAAGCCGTCGACCGCCTGCCGCACACCGCCGAGGAAGAGCCACCCGACGAGGACGAGCCCGCGGAGCCGCCCGCCGAGCTGCCAAGCTCAGCAGCGGTCCTGGAGGACCTCGAGGACTTCCTCCGCAATCTCCGCCGCGACAACGGCGGAACTACCGAGAATTAAGACGGCGCTCCCCGGCGTTATTCGGGAACGGTCATGATCTCGAGCAGGTGCCCATCGCGATCGGCGAAATACAGCCCCCGCCCGCCGCGGCGGTGATTGATCTCGCCGTCGCGCGACGATCCGGGCCCGCTCCCGTAGACAACCTGCTCCGTCTTCAATCGACCGAAAATCGCGTCGAACTCCTCGTCGCTCACCACGAACGCGTAGTGGTGACTATCGAATCGCTCCCGATTGTCCCAGTCCAACGCCAACTGGTCATTCACCCGCACCTGCGCGAAGTGACCCATGGGGCCCGAGTACTTCAGCCCGAACATCCGCGCGAAGAATTGCGCCGACTGCTCCTTGTCATGCGAGGGCACAATGGTGTGATTCAGCGTGATCGGCATACATCACGTTGTAGCATCGCCGCGCCAAGCCCAACGGGTGAGATGGTCTAGGAACGTTTCGAACGATTGGGCGTATGCGGCTGCTTGCCCAGGTCGCGCCAGCTCTTCTCTTCGATCTCGACGTCATAATGCGCCGCGGCTTTCTTGATGTTGGCAAAGGCCAGCTCGCGGTCGGCGTCCGTGACGTCCGCAACCTGGTCGAAGCGGGCCAGCGCGTTGCGCACGTGTGAGGCATCCGTCAGCGGCTCTTTGCGTTGCTTGGGGAAGGCGTAGACGCTGTCGGGCAGCGCGTCGCGATCGCCGGTATCCAGCTCGCCGCGGCGCGTGTGAGGTTTCCACGTAGTTTTTTCGGCCATACGAGGTCGGCGGCGCGCAGAGCGCGTGCCAGGCTCGCCGTTCGGTACGCACGATGCGGCCGATGACGGGGTACGATCGATCTGGCGCAAGCAAGCGATGTTCTCCGCCCGTGGCTGGTCGTACTCAGACTCGCGGCGCCGTCGACATCGTGGCGCCTATCGCGTCCTGCGACGGCGCAGCGTGTGGATGCCTGTCGCGTCACTGCTGCTGCTCCTGACGGTCGCGCTGGTCGGGGTGCTGGTGTTCGCCGCGGGCCACCGCACGTTGACCTCGCCGCTGGCCGACGCCGAGCACGGCGCGGCGCCGCTTAGCCCGGGCGTCGGCACGCCGGACCCCCTGGCCGCCCCAGACACCGCCGTGCCCACCGACACCGTCGTCCCCACCCCTGCGCCCACGCTCCCGCCGACGCCGATTCCCACCCCGACGCTGCCGCCCCTGCCCGCCCTGTTGCCCGACAACCTGATCGTGGCCTACTACGGCAACCCACTGGCCAAAGAAATGGGCATCCTCGGCGAGGTGCCACCCGACGAAATGCTCAATCGCCTCAAACAACAGGCGGACGCGTACGCCTCCGCCGACGACAGCCGCCCCGTCATTCCCGCGCTCGAGCTGGTCACCCCCGCCGCACAGCGCTGGCCGGGCGACGACGGCATGTATCGGGCGCGCATGCAGCCCGAGCTGATCGACCAGGTGGCGGGTTGGGCAGAAGCCAACAACGCCCTGCTGATCCTGGACCTGCAGATTGGTCGCAGTAGCGTCCCCGCCGAGGTCGACGTGCTGATGCCCTACCTGCGGCGACCCTACGTCCACCTGGCGCTGGATCCCGAATTTGCCATGCCCTCCGGACGCGTGCCCGGCCAGGCCCTCGGCTCGCTTGACGCCGCGGACATCGAGGCTGCCGTGCACACCCTCTCGCGACTCGTGACTGACGGGCACCTGCCGCCCAAAATCCTGATCGTGCACCGCTTCACCGAGTCGATGCTCACCAATACCCGCAAGATTGGGCACGACCCCAACGTCCAGGTGGTGATCGCCATGGATGGGTTCGGGCCGCCCAACCAGAAGCTGACCCAGTACCGCGCCTATGTCCACGACGAGGGCGTCGGCTACTCAGGTATCAAGCTCTTCTATCACCACGACAACCCGCTGATGAGCCCCGAGCAAGTCGTCGGCCTGGACCCTCATCCAGACCTGGTTATCTATCAGTAGCTAGACGACCGAAAACTTTGTGATCGTGTCGGAGTTGAACTCCAGTCCAAACCCAGGACTGTTGGGCACCGTCAGGTGACCGTCGCTCACGGTCGGAAACTCTTTCCACAGCCGGTGCGTCCACGGCATGTACTCCACCGTCAGCGCATTCGGAATCGCCGCCATCAGGTGCATGTGAATCTCGGGAATCAGGTGGCTCACCACCGGGCGGTTGAAAGCCTGGGCCATGCCCGCCACCTTCAGCCACTGGGTGACGCCCCCGACGCGCAGCAGGTCGATCATCACGATGTCCACCGAGCGCGCTTCCAGCATGTGGCGGAAAGGGACGATGCCGTACTGGTACTCGCCAGCAGCGATGGGCATCACCAGCGCGTCCGCGACCGTCGCCAGCCCAGCAAAATCGTCGTGCGTCACGGGATCTTCCAGCCAGAACAATCCGTAGTCTTCGATGGCGTGTCCCACGCGAACCGCGTGCGGCACAGTCCACAATTGATTGATGTCGCACATCAGGTCCACGTCCGGACCGATCGCCTCGCGCATCACCCGCACACGCTCGACCGACCCGGACACCGTTGGCTCTGAGCCACACTGCATCTTCATCTGCCGAAAGCCCATGTCCACCAGTCGCGGGCCGGCCTTGGCCAGATAGTCGACCGGATGCTGCCGCAGCAGCGCACCGCTGGCATACGCCGGCACGCGCTCGCGCAGTCCGCCGAGCAGCGCCGCAACGGACTTGCCTTCGGCCTTGCCGCGCGCGTCCCAACAGGCGATGTCCAGCGCGGAGATGGCAAGCGTGTAGATCCCTCCTGGTCCCGCGCTGCCGGCCGCGGCCTGAGCTCTGGCGGCGATGGCTTCGGTGCGCGTCGGATCTTCGCCAATGCTCATCTCGGCAAAGGCGTCGACGGCGGCCTTGAGCGCACCCGTCAAGCCTCCGCCAAAAAAAGTCATGCCCAGACCCACGACGCCAGAATCCGTCTGCAGCTCGAGCATGACGAACTCACGCGTGTCGGAGCGCGCGGGCAGACCGACCACCAGGGGGTTGTCGGCCGGCGCGTTGACGATGTGACTGCGAAAGCCCGTGATCTTCATTCGCCTACCAACCGCTTGCGCAACGCGTGCATTTGCTGATCGATTTTCGTGCCCGCCGACGACCGCACCAGGAAGCCGTCCTCGGGTTCGGTGCGCACCGAGACAAACACCGGCCCGTGCCGCCGCAGGAGGTCAGGCAGTGCCGCGGCGAACCGACCGGCATCGTCGAACTGAGCCGTATGTGCATAGCCGGCCGCACGCGCCATGCCCGTCAGGTCGAAACGGCCCTCGGCCGGCAGCGGCTGGCTGCCGGAAGTCTCGTACACGCCATTTTCGAACACGAAGTGGAACAGGTTTGGCGGCGCGGCGCCGGCGATGGTGACCAGCGAGCCGAGCTGCATGAGCAGACTGCCATCGCCGTCGACGATGATGACCCGCCGCTCGGGTCGCGCCAGCGCAATGCCCAGCGCGACCGTGGACGCCGCGCCCATGCAGCCGACGATGTCCAGGTGATCGGGAATCTCGTTGGCCGGCTCGGGAACCGCCGCGCGCCAGGCGCCAATGGCTTGCTCGGTGGTCACCGTCACCGCGTCACCCCGCTCGGCAACCAGCGCCGCGATCGCTTCAACTCGACGCATAGCGGCTAATTCGTCGGAGCGCCGATGAGCACGACGGCCGGACCGCTGTGCTCGACGCTATGGCGATAGGCCTGGCCGACGGCGGGCAGATCGTCCGGACTCTCGATCGGAAAATAGGCCACGCCCCACGTGTCCAGCGTCGGCTCGATGAGCCGGACGGCATTCGAGGCGTTGTCGCGCGCGGTGCGGGTCACGTCGCGCCCAAAGTAGCCGACGAGCATGCACGTCGGGATGCGGGCGTCCATGCAGAGCGCCTTGACGTTGTTCAGGGCCGCGAGCAGACCCACATGCTGGATGGACAGCACGGGCCGCCGACCGCCCATCCACAGCCCGGCGTTAATGGCAATCGCTTCGTCCTCGGTACACGCGGTCAGCAACCGCAGCGTCGATTGGCGCGCCAGCGCCGCCAGCAAACTGCGCTGGTGCGTGTCTGGCACATTGATGACGTCGGTGATATCGAGCCGAAGGAGCTCGCGCAGAATGGCCTCCGCCGAGACGGGCAGGGCAACGGGTTCCGCCTGGACCACGCTTGCGATGTTACGCGTGGCACCTTTTGGCACGCATCTGAGAGCCTGTGGCGCCCGCGCGCGCAGAGCCTTCGGGGTATGGATCGATTCACGCTGGCGATCGTCGGCGGCGTCCTGGCCCTGATCGGCGCCGGCCTCGTGGCAGCGATCGTCGTACGCGCCTCCGCCGCGGCGCCCGACCTCTCCACTCCGAGCGGCACCGTCCTGGCCTACGCGTCGGCCGAACGCCGCGGCGACACCCTCGCCGCCTGGGATCTGCTCGCCCCTGCCGAGCAAGCCCGGCTCGACCGTGACCGCTTCCTTGCACAAGCCAGCGATGGCGATGCGCAGAGCGTCTACTTGTCTACTGACGACGAGCACATCGACCCCGACGCGGCCGGCGCCAGCGTGGTGCTGGTGCGCACCTACCCTGGCACGCATCTGCTGGGCGCGCCGAACAGCTACACGGTCCGCAGCCCGGCGCGCGTGGTGCGTATCGACCAGCACTGGCGGATCAGCGTGCCGCCGGATGCCAATAGCCTGAGCCTTTCCAGGAACGAAAGTCATCCATGACCATGATTCGACGCATCTATGCCTATCTCCTGGCTTTCGCCGGCCTCGGCATGTTCGCCGTCGCCAGCGCCAACCTGGGTCAGCTCGTCATGAACCTCCTGCTGCATGCCCCGATCGCCGACGGGGACGCCTACGTGCGCGAGACCGTCTCGATCAACGCGGCCGCCGCGCTCGTGGGGCTGCCGGTCTGGCTACTGCACTGGCGCTGGACGGAGCGCTGGGCGCACGAGAATCCGCCCGAGCGCGCCAGCACCCTGCGGCGCCTGTACCTGTACGGCGTGCTAGCCGCCGCGCTCGCGCTGCTGGCCGGGTCGGTCTACGAGACCGTGTCGGAGGCTGTTCTGCTGCTCACGAGTCAAGGCCACGTGGTCGCGGTCCTCGTCCAGTTGCCATTCATCGCGGTCGCCAGCGCGGTATGGATCGGCCACTGGCGCGTCGCCGCCCGTGACCGGGGGCTGGTCGGCGAACAGGGTGGCTCGGCCACCTTGCGGCGCTGGTACATCTACGGCGCCGCCTTCGTCGGGTTCGTGATGCTGCTCACGGGCGCCAGTGGACTCCTCGAGATTCTGTGGCACGTGGTGACCACACCCGGTGGCCAGTTTCAGGCAGCCAATGCGCTGGCCAGTCTCGTCGTCGGCCTGGGCGTGTGGCTCGCGCACTGGAGCGTGCTGCCGCGCCAGGCAGGCGAGACCGCGCAGCGCGACGATGGCGTCTCGGTGCTGCGCAGCGTCTACCTGTTCCTGGGCCTGAGTGTGGCCGTCGCGGGCACGCTCTTCGGCCTGAGCCAGCTGCTGTACTACGCCGTCGCGCGCCTGCTCGGTGTCTCGAGCCCGGCTGGCGTCGGCGGCGATCTCATCCAGGCCGCCGCTGGACCGGCCAGCATTGCCATCGTGTACGGAGCCGCATGGGCCTATCAGCGCTACGCGTTGCGGCATCAGGCCGCCAGCTTCGACGAAGCTCCCCCCCAGGCTGGCGTGCGTCGACTCTATACCTATATTGTCGCGCTGATTGCGCTGACCACACTGGCGGTCGGCGCGGCGGGCATGCTGTGGACCGCGGGCGACCTGCTGGTCAACGCCGGGACGGCAACCGGTGGCGATGGCTGGCGAAACAACGTCGCCCTGTTCGCGACCCTGGCCGTCGTCGGGCTGCCCGTCTGGCTGCTGCACTGGCGGCCGGTACCGACTGATGAGGACGACGTCCGTTCGCTGGCCCGTCGCCTGTATGTGTACCTGGCGTTGATCGGGGCGATGCTGAGCCTGGTCGGCAGCGGCGCGGCGGCTGTGTACCGCGTGATCAGTCTGCTGCTGGGTGCCGGAGTCGCGGACAGCTCGACGACGAGTGTGCTGACGGATCTGACGCGCGCCCTGGCCGTGGCGCTGGTGGCGGCGGTGGTGGCCGTCTATCACTGGCGCGTCCTGCGCAGCGACGCGCGGGGCAGCACCGAAGTGACGTCGGTCGCCGTCGCGCCTCACGCCGAGGCCATACTGACTCCGGTCGCCGTCGCGCCTCACGCCGAGGCCGAGTTGACCGTGCTCATCCGCGCCGCGACGCGTGCCGAACTGGACCAGGCTATCGCCAGCCTCCGCTCGCGCGGCCTGGAAGTCGCCGTGCTGCCCTGATTCAGGCCTGGTCCTTCAGGCCGGCCACGGCTTCGATCTCGACCATCCACTCGGGGTTCATCAGACTCGAGACCACGATCGTCGTGCTCGCGCACGGGCGACCCACGCCGGCGAACACGCGCGCACGCACCTCGCCGATCACGCTCCGATACTCGTAGCTGGTCATGTACACGGTGAGCTTGCCGACCAGGTCCAGACTCGAGCCGCATTCTTCGAGGACCTTTTGCAGGTTGTCGAAGACTTTCTCCGTCTGACCGCGAATGTCGCCTGGAGCCGCCGTGCTGCCATCCAGGTTGCGGGGCGTTTGACCGGCGAGAAACAACACGTCGCCGATGCGCACCGCCTGCGCGTAGGCCCCTGGTCGAAACACGCTTTCGGGCTGAAAGACCTCGATGCTCACGTGCGCGTCCTCCTGTGAATGGTTGGATGTGCGCTCAAAGGTTGACACACCGCGTCCCAAAAGCTATCTTTCCGATATATCGTGCCGATATATCGCCAACGTCGAAAACCCTCGGGCGGCCGCGCGTCAGCGCCTATCATCCCGCCCATGGCCGCCCCCGCGCCGCCAGGCGTCGGCTCCCGTCGACCTCCCATGCGCCTGGACTTCGGTGTCCTCGCCCGCGCTATGGCCTACGCCCGCGGCCATCGCCGCCTCGCGGTGCTGGCGTACGGCTCGCTGCTCATCGCCACCTTCGCCCAGCTCGTCGTTCCGCAGCTCGTCAACGTTATCGTCGACACCGTCGTCGGTGGCATCCAGGCCGACTCCGCGGCGCGCACTGTCGCCCCCGCGCTCGTCGCCGCGATGATCGCCATCGTCGTCTTCGCCCTGGTGCGCGCTATCTTCG
>JAFAWJ010000011.1 GCA_019242065.1 Chloroflexota bacterium | reverse complement strand
GTTCGGGCAGCACCACGTCGAGCAGAATCACCGTCGGGCGAGCAGCTGTCGCGTGGCGCATGGCGCTGAATCCGTTGGTTGCCGTCTGGACGTCGAAGCCGTCGTCCTCGAGTAACTCTGCCAGTGCCGACACGACGAAGGCATCGTCGTCGACCACCAGTGCTGTTCGCTCGACTCGCGTCGCGTGCTCCATGTGGTGGGCCGATCCATCCGTGGCCCGACAGCCACAGAGGGGGCGGCTTCACCTTAGCATTCGAAACTGCGGCCTGCCAGCAACGGTTTGGATCCTGTTAACGCGGGTGAACCATTGGTTTTTGGCTGACGTAGTGAAGATGTATAGTCCGCGCAGGAGAAGCGAAGATGGGCGTAGGTGTTCTGCAACCCTGGCATGTGATCGTGATTCTGGTCATCGTGCTGGTCGTATTTGGGCCTGGCAAGTTGCCGATGCTGGGCAAAGCCGTTGGGGATACGGTCAAGGACTTCAAGAGGGCGGTAGGTGACGAATCCGGCGACTCGGCGACCGCCGCGGCGCCGACGGCTCCGGTCGCGACCGTGACCACGGTGACGACGGCGCCGGCGATGCGCGAGTGCTCGACCTGTCACAAACCGCTACCGGTGACGGATCGATTCTGCGGAGCGTGCGGCTCACAGCAACAGGTGCCGGTCGCCTAGTCTGTCGAAACGGATAGTCCGAACAGCATGCAGCAGACGCGATCGTCCGGACGAGCGCCGTCCGATGCCCAGCGCGCGACGGGCCGGCGCGCGGCCCGCCGAGCCCAGGAGGAGGCCGCTGCTCGCCAGCGGCGCCTGGTCATTATTGCCGGCGTCGCGATCGCGCTGGTCCTGGCGGCACTGATCATCTTCCGCGTCGCCGGCTCGTCGAATTCGAGCTCCGCGACTGCCAGTGGACCCGCGCCCGACAGCCTGGTGGCCGCCGTGACCAGCGTGCCGGCTGCCGCGCTCGACCAGGTCGGCAAGGGAACCCTCGGGCAACTGCCAACGCCGGTGCGCACGGACATCCAGCACGGAGCCAGCGGTCTGCCGCTCGTGACGTATATGGGCGCCGAGTACTGCCCGTACTGCGCGGGTGAGCGCTGGCCGCTGATCATCGCCCTCAGCCGCTTCGGTACGTTCAACAACCTGCAGCTGTCGCACTCGGCGTCGGATGACGTCTATCCGAACACGCCCACGTTTTCGTTCGTCGGCTCGACGTACTCGAGCCCGTATCTCGAGTTCAACCCGGTCGAACTGCAGAGCAACGTTCGTTCTGGCAGCGGCTACCAGACGCTGCAGACGCCCACCCCGGCACAGAACACGCTGCTTCAGACCTATGACGGCCCGCCGTACGTGCCGTCGTCGTCGGCGGGCTCCATCCCGTTCATCGACTTCGCCGGCCAGTACCTGGTGTCGGGGGCCAGCTACGACGTTGGCACGCTGCGCGGCATGAGCCAGGACCAGGTCGCCACTGCACTGCAAAATCCAACCTCGCCGCAGGCGCAGGCAATCCTCGGCACAGCCAACGCGCTGACCGCGGCCATCTGCGGCGCCACCGGCAACATGCCAGCCAACGTGTGCAGTGACCCGGCGGTGACGGCCATTCAGCAGACGCTCGCGGCCACGCCCGCTCCCACCAAAGGCTGAGCGCGTCGCGCATGCGCGGGCGTTTGTGGCCGGCCGTGTTGGGTAGTGCTGGCCTGCTGATTTCGGCGTACCTGGTCGGGACGCACTACTTTGCCGAGGAAGTCCCCCTGGCGTGCGCCACCGGCGGCATTGTGGACTGCGAACAGGTCACCAGCAGCGCGGAGTCGATGGTCGGTCCGCTGCCAGTGGCCGTGCTGGGACTCCTGTGGTTCGCGGTGTTTCTGGGGATCCTCGCGGCGCGCACCTGGTGGCCGCAGGCCATGACGCTCCAGGTGATCTGGTCGGTGGCCGGGTTGCTGGTGATCTTTTATCTGGTGTACGCCGAACTGTTCTTGATCGGCGCGATCTGTCTGTGGTGTACCTCGATCCACGTGATCGTCGTCGCCCTGTTTTTGATGACGCTCTGGGACGCGACCGCACCCAATTCGTCAGCTGAGCCAATTTCGTCAGCTGAGGACATACGGGATCGTCTGCGGACCCTGGGGTAGGATCGCCAGACGCGCCCGCGGGCCGACGGCCGCCAGGCGCGAGCTCACACAGGCTGCGACGTCGTCGGTCGGCTCCAGCCACGCCGCGCGAATCTGGTCGGGCGACAGCCCATCCGCTCTGACGTACACACGTGCCTTGCGCTGGATCTGAGCCTGGACCTGCACCTGCCACTGGTCGTGGATCGCAAAGCCGGGCGCCGCGAGCTGCGCGAGGAATGTCTCGGGATCGCCGCCCTGGCGCAGCAGGTTCTGATAGCCGCCGTGGGCGGGCAGCCCATCCGAGCACTCGCTGGCGATCACGATGCTGCCGCCCGGATTGACGATCTGGGCCGCGGCGCTCATGCCTTTGACGCTCTGGTACAGGTTCTGGTCGAGCGGATACCCGCTGTTGGTGGTCAGCACGACGTCGTACCCGGCCGCGACACCCGCCATCGCGGTATCGCGGGCGAAGGCGCAGCCCGCGGCGTGGCTGGCAAACAACTCGCCGCCGAAGACATTCGTAATCAGGTGGTCCCGATTGAGGGTGACGTCCAGGTTGAAAGCAACCCCGACCTGGGCGGCGATGGCGCGCACCGCGTCGTGCACCGGATTGCCACGGATGATGCCCCACGTCGCGCGGGGATCGCCGATGCGGGCCGCGGAATGCAGGTCCAGGACGGTTTCGATCGCCGCCAGGCCGGGGGCCACCATCTTGGGTCCACCCGAAAAGCCGGCGAAGAAATGCGGCTCGATGAAGCCCGTGGTGATGCGCACGGCTTGATCGAGGAACCTCGCGTCGATCAGCGCCGGCGTCGCCGTGCCGAGAACGGTGCCGACCTGGCGATGGGCTCCCGCATCGAACGCGTCGTGCTGCACGACTACACAGTTGGCCACGACGTTGTCTCCCAGCATCTCGCGCAACTCATCCGACGTGCACGCGCGATGCGTGCCCGTGGCGATGAAGATGGTGATGGGTCCCGCGCCGCACGACTGCAGCTCGTCGAGCAGCACGGGGAGTACGCGGCGACCTGGAAACGGACGCGTCACGTCGCACACCGAAATGCCAACTGACGCGCCACGCGGCACCACGGCCTTCAACGGCGGACCGTCCAGCGGTGCTCGCAGACTGGCGCGAATGGCGGCCGCTTCGTCGGGCAGGCCCGGGACATAGCGCGGCTCGATGACGTCGGCCTCAGCCTCGAGATCCACGTTCAGTCCATGCCGACCGTACGCCAGTTCGATTCGCGCCATGCACATTCCTTGTACTACGGCTAAGCTCAGGTCGTGACCCAGACCCAGACGCGACCAGCGGCACTTGATGGCGAAGCCGCGGGCGCGCTCGAACCGGACACCATCCGCGCGCTGCAGACGGGGTTCAGCACCAATCCGCGCTATCGGCTGGCGCAGAACGCCGTCACCCGCAACAGCGTCGACGACATCGCCCTCGACCATCACGTCGTCTTCAGCGCCGACCACTCGTTTTCGATCACCCTCGACGACTGGGGCGTGACCGACCAGAAACAAACCGGTCGCTGTTGGATGTTCGCGGGTCTGAACTTGCTGCGCTTTTCCGCCAGACAGGTGCTCGGGGTCAAGGAATTCGAGCTCAGCCAGAACTACCTGATGTTCTGGGACAAGCTCGAACGGGCCAACTACTTCTTGGAAGCCATCATCGCCTCGGCCGATCGTGACGTGGACGATCGCTCGGTCGCGTTCTTGCTGGATCAGCCGTTGTCGGACGGTGGTCAGTGGAACATGTTCATCAATCTGGTGAACAAACACGGGCTGGTGCCCAAATCCCTCATGCCCGAGACGAACAGCTCGTCCAATTCGAGGCGCATGAACGGGGTCCTGCGCGCCAAGCTGCGCGAGGGCGCGCGCCGGTTACGCGAGATGCACGCCGACGGCGCGACGGTGGACGCGCTGCGATCAGTCAAAAACGAGTATGTGCAGACGGTCCATCGGATGCTGAGCATCCATCTCGGCACCCCACCGCAGCACTTCGAGTTCCAGTGGCGGACGAGTGCCGGCGCCTTCGAACGCACCGAGGAGATCACGCCGCGCGAGTTTGCGGCACGGTTCGTCAAGTTGCCGCTGGACCAGTACGTCTGCCTGGTGCACGATCCGCGCAAAGCCAATCCGTACGGACAGACGTATACCGTCGAGTACCTGGGCAATGTCGTGGGCGGGCGGCGCGTGACGTATCTCAACGTAGAAATGGCGTTGATGAAGCAGATTGCCCAGCGGACGCTCGAAGACGGCGAACCGGTGTGGTTCGGCTGTGACGTCGGCAAACAGATGCGGCGCGACCTGGGCCTGATGGACCGCGACCTGTACGACCTGGATTCGGTGTACGACACGAGCTTCGAACTGGACAAGGCGGCCCGCCTGGAGTACGGCGAAACGCGCATGACGCACGCGATGCTGTTCACGGGCGTCGACGTGGTGGAGGGACGGTCGCGGCGCTGGCGCGTGGAAAACTCGTGGGGTCCGGATCCGGGCCAGAAGGGCTTTTTCACGATGAACGACTCGTGGTTCGACGAGTTCACCTTCGAGATCGCCGCGCGGCGCAGCTATTTACCCACCACCCTCCAGGCCGCGCTCGAGCTGGAACCGACGCGGCTGCCGCCCTGGGATCCGATGGGGGCGCTCGCCAGATAGACGAGCGCTAGCTCCAGCTAAATTCCTGCCAGGCCCAGTCCAGCAAGGCGCTGGTGTCGGCCTGGATATCGTCGCTGTGCATGACGACGGCATACACGCGGTGCCCATTGCGCGTCGCGGAGCCAACCAGCACCTTGCCGGCATCGTCGGTGGTGCCGGTCTTGACCCCGTCGGCGCCAGCGTACGTCCCGATCAACGGGTTGTGGCCGACCAGCACGAAGCCGTCCGCCCGGACCTGAGGCGTGGCGACGATCTCGCGGAAGACGTCCTCGCGCATAGCGCGGCGCGCAAGCTGCGCCAGGTCGTAGGCGCTCGAATAGTGGCCGTCGGCGTCCAGTCCGCTGGGATTGACGAAATGGGTGTCGTGCAAGCCCAGCTCGTCGGCTGCCAGCGCGTTCATCCAGTCCACAAAGCCCGCGCGCGATTCGCCGACGCTGAGCGCCAGTTGCTCGGCCGCGTCGTTGCCGCTGGGGAGCAGCAGGCCGTCGAGCAGAGTCTCGAGCGTGACGTGCTGACCTGGCGATAGACCCATGATCGACGAGCCGTCGGCGGCCGCCATCGCGAAGCCGTCGACGCTGACCCTGACGGTCTGATCCAGGTCGGTGGCGTGTTCGAGCGTGACGATGGCGGTGGCGATCTTGGTGGTGCTCGCGGGCGCCTCGCGCGCGTGTGGATTGGCGCCGTACAGGAGCAGGCCCGAGTCGTCGTCGACGACGGCCACCTCAGCGGCGGTGACGGGCGGCGGAGCAATGGGCAGCATGCGCTGCGGGACGGATTCGTCAGGCGTGACCGGCTCGGCGTCGTCGCCGTCGAGCTCGGAGGTGACGATCCAGGGTGGCGGACCGCTGGGGGCGACGTCCTGGGCGGCGACCCACGCCAGGCCGGCCTTGCGCGAGCCGCCGTCGCCCGGGTAGTAGACCAGCAGCCGTCCGGTGTCACTGCCCGCGTTCGGCTGCACAAACGAGCCTAACGGCAGCGTCGTGAACTGCACCGACGCCGCATCCGAGCCCGACCACAAGGCCGTATCCCGCACCGTGCGCAGCCAATCGGCTGAGCGAGCATCCTGCGCCTGCACCGCTGGCGCACCAACGAGCCACACGGCAATACAGACCAGGAGCAGACGACGCAGCACGCTCGTGACTACGGCAGGTACGGCACGCTCATCTGTCGAGCTCGACTGTCGACCATCTGACTGATCGCCACCAGCGTGTCCGGCCGCTCGTTACCAGGCACATCCGAGTACGTGACGGTGAAGACCACACGCCCTCGGCGCCAGACAACGGCGGTCGAGCCCGTTGCCAGCCATTCGCCCTGGTAGGCGACGGTCTCGTCGCCGAGCTGGACCGGCGCGTCGATCACCGACTGAATCTGCGGCAGGTCGTTCGTCACCGTCGCCGCGTGCGCACCGTCCGCCGTGGCGTATAGATCGAGGTTGATGCCGACGCTCGGCAGGTCGCCAGGGGTACCGCCGTAGCTGGCCACCACCGAGCCCTGGTACCCGCGTGCCTCGAGCGTCTGTTGGAGAGCGATCGGATCCGGTGCTCCACCATTCTGGTCGATCAGCTCGTTGGGATGGGTGTAGTCGAGCCGCTGCCATTGCTGCGTCGTCGTCAGTCGATCGTTGGTCGGGATGTCCGGACCAGTGAGCAAGGCACCGCCGAGCAGTTGATCCAGGGTGTCGGAGGTAATCAACGGCGGTGGGCCGCTGACCGCGGGCGGGGCGGGCGCCGACGCCAGTGCGCCAATCGCCGCGTCGATCTGGGGATCGTGCCCACTCCGATAGTCGTCCAGCGTGCGCGACTGCGACGCACTGACGTCCGGCGTGATACCGACGCCGTCGAGGGTCATATTCGTGTCTGCTGTCGCGGCCGCGGCGACGGCAACCTGCAAGCCCGCGCCGCCGGGCAGCGGTAGCAGCTCCGAGGACGCAACCGCACCCGCCGTGCGCTGACCCACCAGCAGCGCGCGATGCGCCGCGCGCAGGGCTGAGGCGGTGATTTCGGAGGCCGACGCCGAGCCGCCGTTGATCAGGACGACCATCGGCAACTGGCGGGCGTGGGTTCGACCGCCAGCCAGCTCAAAGGTAAGGTGTCCGCGCTGATCGGACTCGCGGACCGAACGCACGTTGTCGGGTAAGAAGCGGCCAAGAATTTCGTCCGCGGTCTGCACGCTGCCACCGCCATTGTTGCGCAGGTCGAGGATCAGACCCTGAGCCCCCTGCGCGTCGAAATCGTCCAGTCGCTGATCGAGGTCGGCGAGGATTTCGGTGCCATCTGGCAGCTGCGTGCCCGAAATCACGAAATCCGAAAGTTTGAGATAGCCGATTCCACCAGGCAGCACACTTGCTTCGAGTGGCGGAAAGTAGTACGGACCACGCGTCACCGACGTCGTTTGCAGTCCATTGCCGCGGTCAAACGTGACCTGGAGGCTGCTGTCGGCCGAGCCCGCCAGGGTCGAGCTCAGGGTGGCCGCGTCGGCGTGCGACACGTCCTTGCCGTCGACGCTGACGATCACGTCGCCAGGCTGGAGGCCACCGCTGTCGGCAGGTCCGCCGGGCGCCACGTCGGTAATAAGTCCGGGCGGGTCACCGCCGAGCTTGATGCCCAGACCTGTCGACGACTGCCCGCCACTCACCGTTGACAGAAAGGCGCGCATGATGCCTGGGGACAGGAAATGCGTGTGCTGTTCGTGGACGCTGTCGGCCATGCCCGTCTCGACGTCAGTGGCGGCAGCGCTGGCTGGCAGCGAGGTGCTCGACAGATAGGCCGAGTATGCCGTGGAAAACGCGGACAATGCGTCGTCGGGGTCGGCCGGCAGATCGGGCAGCGGGTCCGGCTGAGCCGCGCCACGCCGTGAGGCGTCGGCGGCGAGTGCGGACCAGCCCGCCTGCAGCAGGTCGTGGGGATCCACGGGCCGATAGAAGAGGTCCAGCATGTCGTGGTACTCGGCGCCGATGCCGTCCAGGCCAACGGTCGCGGAGGCGTCCTGCGCATAGGTCGCCGGCGAGAGCGCCGCCGAGGCGAGCAGGACCAGGCTGAGGCAGGCAGCGAGCACAAATCGAGACAGGCGACGCACCAGGACAGTCGCCATTGTCGTACATGGTCACGCGCGCGTGCAGCCAACTCCGTCTGCTAACGCTGGAATGGATTTTGCAGCCCGTGGACAGCCCCTACACTTGAGTGATACCGACCATGAGCTCGCCGTCTCTGGATCAGTTGGCGATCAACACGATCCGCACCCTGTCAATTGACGCCGTACAGAAGGCCAATAGTGGCCACCCTGGGCTGCCCCTGGACGCCGCGCCGATGGCGTATGTCCTGTGGACCCGCTTCATGCACCACAATCCCCAAAACCCGTCCTGGCCCGATCGAGATCGCTTTGACCTCT